>JAUVUL010000369.1 GCA_030600975.1 Candidatus Aegiribacteria sp. | reverse complement strand
TCGAACATGCCCTTTTCGGTTTACAGTTTCAGAATGACCGGGGACAATTACCCTTCCCACTACTACTCCGATGGTATTGAAATGATGAAACTGCTTAACTACATGCCAATAACAACCTTCGAAGAAATGACAGGGCCCTGCGGTGAACCAAGGGGCGATCATTATCATTCCGGTGTTGATTACAAAGCCCCCGAAGGAACTCCGGTCCGTACCTGCAGGGGTGGTTCAGTAACCAGGTTGAACTGGAATCAGGACTATAACGGTAACTGCGTTGAGATTGATATCGGTAGCGGATACAGCGAGATATTCCTCCATCTGCAGGGAGTCGCTGAGGGTATCCGCGAGGGGTCCATACTGGAAAAGGGCGATATAATCGGATATGTTGGCTGCACCGGCGTCACATCAACCGCGCCGCATATTCATTATCAGATAAATGATGAAAATGGAAACCCCATCGACCCGTACCTGTTTTACAGTTCTTACAGGCGGCGCCTGTCCCCTGAGGATATGACGGAATTCAGCACCTTCAGAAACAGATGCGATCTCTGGCTGAGAATGATTCCCGAATAATGAAGCGGAACTGTATATGCAATCCGTTTGGAAGGCATTCCAGACTCCCGTATACTTTTTCATATACAAGCGGAAGTATATTACACCAATTACGTCAACTGGAAGCATAAGTTACCTACCCGGGGAAACCTCCCGAATTCTGGAGAATAATGGCAGCAATTCTTGGCATTAACTGTTACAAGCACGATGCGGCAGCTGTTCTCCTTCTTGATGGAGAGCTTGTGGCGGCAGCAGATGAGGAAAGATTTCGGAGGATCAAGCATTATCCGCTGTATCCTGAAAAGGCCGTTGAGTACGTTATGAAGGAAGCTTCGGTCAGGCCTGAGCATATAGATCATATAGCTTTCTACATGCTACCAGGTCTTGTAATGAAGGAAAATCTCTCCTACAGCAGGCATTACCTTCTCAAAAGTGGAGGAATCTACTTCCTTCTCTCACAGCTGAACGGTGCCCGGAGGATGCAGAACATAGGCAGAACTACCCGTTCCCACCTTGGGGCAGACCTTTCTGCTCCTGTAAGTTTCGTAGAGCACCACAGGGCACATGCTGATGCGGCTGTTTTCTTCTCGGGATTTGATAATACCGCCGTTCTGACCATGGATGGTGTAGGAGAGAGGGATACAAGTATTCTTGCCAGTTACGAAAATAACGGATTCAGGATTCACTCTTCATCAAGATTTCCGAACTCCCCTGGATTCTATTACAGTGCAGTCACCAAACACCTTGGATTTATTCCGGATAACGACGAATACAAGATAATGGGATTATCCAGCTACGGTGAACCGGAGTTTCTTGATATTTTCCGGAAAATCATCAGCAGTACCCGCGGTAGAATAAAGGTAAATACCCGGCTGCTGGATATTCACAGGGGGATGCATGAATCAAGCTTTTCTCCGTCGGTTGTGAAGGTAATAGGCCTCCCCCGGCAACCCGGATCTGAAATTACCGATTTACATAAGAACATAGCCTGTTCCGCCCAGAGGGCTCTGGAGGAGACAGGGCTTTCATTGTCCCGGTACCTGAGGGGTGTTTCTGGAATGGACAAACTGGTCATTTCCGGAGGAGTAGGGCTTAACTGCGTAATGAACGGTCTTTTAGAAAGAGAGGCCGGTTTTCTCGAAGTCTATCCCTTTCCGGCATCCCATGATGCGGGAACAGCTGCGGGGGCAGCACTGCAGGTTCACAGGAAATTCTACCCCGAAATCCCGCTGGTAAAGCCGGAAAACATATATCTGGGTCCTTCCTATACCGAAGAGGAGATACTGGATGTACTGAGGATGGCAAGGCTGTCATGGAAAAAACCGGAGGATCTTGCGGATAAGACTGCTGAGCTGATAGAACGTGGCAAGATCGTAGCGCTGTTTAACGGTAGAATGGAGTTCGGACCGAGGGCTCTTGGGAACAGGTCAATCCTTGCAGATCCCAGAAGGGATGACATGAAAGATATTGTGAACAGCGTGGTTAAGCACAGAGAACCCTTCAGACCCTTCTGCCCAAGTTGCCTTGAAGAGCATTCCGGTGAGTATTTTGAAGGCTGCGGCAAAGCTCCTTACATGATAAAGACCTACCCCGTATTTCCCGAAAAGATACGTGAAATTCCATCCGTTACCCATGTTGACGGAACAGCGAGGGTTCAGACTGTTTCCCGGGAAACAAATCCGTTCTATTACGATATAATAGATTCATTCTACAGGAGAACAAAAATTCCCGTGGTTCTTAACACATCCTTCAACATCAAGGGTGAGCCTATTGTCGCGACACCGGTCGATGCTGTAAGATGCTTCTACGGAACAGGTATAGATGCCCTGGTCATGCCTCCGTTTCTTCTACTTAAGAAACCTTCGGAAGAGTAACGCCTAGACTCTTCATGATAAGAAGGGAGAAATATTGATTACTGCTCTGGGAAGAGGCACTGTTCTTATTGCCGATGAGGATTCGGAAAGGGCTCAGAATCTTAAGAACAGAGTGTCATCCATGGGTTACAGTGCCAGTATCCAGTCGAATGCCAGGAAAACCCTGCGGAAGATAAGATCACGGTCCGTTAATGCTGTCATTATCTCCGCAAGTATAGGTGATATGCATATTTCCGGTTTTCTTGAAACACTGCGCAAAGCGAACCTTGCAACAGGAATAGTCATCTATGGGAAGAACATAAGCGCCGAAGATGC
>JAUVUL010000237.1 GCA_030600975.1 Candidatus Aegiribacteria sp. | reverse complement strand
GAACATGCTTCAAGCTATGTACCTTTGAGACGGGCAGCACCAATTAAGGGATCTGGCCGCTCAGGCAGATGGAAGATCCTGATCAACTGCGAAGTGGAGCTGGAAGAATGATTCCAGCCGCATACATAACTGCATGGCGCCGGACAGCCCCATGGAATTTAGATGCCCAGATTGAGCAGGACCTTGTTATAAGCAGAGCCATTATCGAATTGTTCAGTGTTCAAAAGCTTGCAAAAAGCTTTCTGTTTCGTGGAGGAACAGCTCTTTATAAGCTGCACCTGAGTCTTCCAGCCAGATATTCTGAGGACATTGATCTGGTTCAGATCCGGCAGGAGTCCATAGGAGAAACACTTGACCTGATAAAAACGGTACTCAACCCCTGGCTGGGAGAGCCAAATCGTCAGTTTAAGCGGGGAAGAACCAACCTTGTTTACCGGTTCCTTTCTGAAGATCGACCTCCTTTGAAACTCCGTTTGAAAATAGAGATAAACACCCGTGAGCATTTCACAGTAAAGCCTGTTGTGAACTTACCTTTTTCAGTCAGGAATCCCTGGTTCAGCGGTTTGGTGTCAGTTAGCACATATTCTCTCGATGAATTGCTCAGCACTAAAATGCGGGCCCTGTACCAGAGGAGGAAGGGCAGAGACCTCTTCGACATCTGGTTTGCTCTGAAATCGGGACAAGTGAACATCGGGAATTTGATTTCTTGCTTCCATCATTACATGCGCGAAGAGGGGCATACTGTGACCAGAGCACAATTCGAGAAAAATCTCGATGAGAAAAGACGTGAACCTGATTTCCGTGATGATGTTTATCCCCTGCTGCATCCAGCAATTGAATGGAACTTCGATCAGGCAATGAACGATATTCTCCATACGCTGATATCCAAGCTATCGGGAAACCCCTGGAAAGGCTGAAAGACTGCTTCCCCGGTTGAGGTTGCAGAGAGTTATCCGATACAGCGCAAGCATGAAAATATCAGACCGAGGAGATGACCGTTGCTTCCCTTCCAAGGTCTATCAGGGCTTCAACCGATGCTGTCATCTCCCTTATTGTATCGATTGAAGGAGGCGGTTCGATATCTTCGGGCTGTTCAGGCTGTTCTGTGAGTTCACGGATTCGGGAGATCTCACCGGCCTGAGCAGCGGAGAGCATGCCAGTTTCCACCAGCTGTGCCTGAACGGTTCTGGGAGATGGCAGGGCAAGTTTCGGTTCGATCTGTTTCCGGATAGCCACCAGGGATGAAAGCGTCCATGCAAGAGCATCTCGGACAGGCCGCATGACTTCCTCGGGAAAACCTCCCTCAATCAGAACACATGCCAGCTTGAGTTTTCTTTCGGCCTGATTAAAGCCTCTGCGAACTTTCTTCAGCTTCTTCCGGAGCAGTTCATCAGGCGAGGGACGGTGTATTTCTGCTGAACGACTTTCTCCGCAGATGGTCTCTATGTCGCTGCCGATAATGGAGGTAAGTGTTTCGTATCCGTTCCTGTCCATTACATGCAGCGGGGGATAATGCGAGGAACGGCTGAAGTGTTTCTCCAGTATCTTCTGAGCTTCAGGTTTCACTTCCTCTGAGCCGGAATCAACAACAACGATCAGTTGTTTTTCCCTGTTCTTTTCCGGTGTATAGCTGACAACCCGAAGGATCCCGCCAGAGAATGCTTCAAGTATTTCATCAACGAATCCATATACGCTTTTAGAGAAAGAAGGTCTGCTTTTCCCCGTTTCAGGCTTCCCGTGCCCGTAATCGGCTTCCTTTTCCGCGGCTTCCAGCCGGTCTTCAATTCTCGCCTGCGAGAACTTCACAGGGGAATCGTGGTCATCCTCAAGCATTTCCTGCAGCTGCTTTGCGATCTGCTGGCCTGTGTCCTGGAAGTCAATACTGTCCACAGATTCATCGGTACCGAATACTCCCTGGAACACCTCCCGCTTAGCGCTCAATGTGTCCAGCATTTTTTCTTCGATAGTTCCCTGGGCGATAAGATTGACAACCTGCACGGCGTTTTTCTGGCCGTGCCGGTGCGCTCTGGCTATTCGCTGCTCGAGTACGGCCGGGTTCCATGGAAGGTCAAGGTTTATTACCAGGCTTGCGGCCTGCAGGTTAAGCCCAGTTCCCCCTGCGTCGCTTGAGAAGAACACTCCGCATTCATTATCCTCGAAAAAATTCTCTATCAGGGCGCCACGCTTGTTCGAAGGTACGCTGCCGGAGAGGGTAACGCTGTTTATTCCCAGCGGTTTTATGGCCCGTTCTGCCAGTTTCAGCATAGTTGTCCACTGGCTGAAAACCAATGCTTTTCTGCCGTTTTCCAGGACTTCGTCTTCAAGAATGAGTTTCAGCTCACGCAGTTTCGGCGAAGTCGCTTCAGCATCCTTCTGGCTGAGACTTTTATCGTGCAGGGCGAGAGCGTCACAGATCATCCGCATCTTTACAAGAGACCGAAGAAGAATGTCATGTTCTTTAGGGATAAGGGGGCGTTTTTTCATTGTAGACAGAAGCCTTGCCATGATTTCCCGGTACTCGTTGTACGGCTTTTTCTGTTTTGAGGTCATTTCCACGAAGTAGTTGTTGTCGGTTCGAGGAGGAAGGTCGTTCAGAACCTGGTCTCTTGTCCTTCTTAGAACGTGCGGTGCTATTCTTCTTCGCAGCTCAGCCATGTTCTTGTAGCCAAGTACCTTGTATGAACCGGAATTTCGCTGTTCCAGTTCGAAGTAACGCTGGTTGAACCTCCACAACGGCCCAAGCACTCCGGGGTCAATGAACTGGAAAACACTGTAGAGCTCGTCAAGACGGTTTTCAAGCGGTGTTCCCGTAAGGACAAAGGCGTATCTGCTGCGAAGTCTTTTTACAGCGTCCGCAGTTTTTGTGCGCCAGTTCTTTATCCTCTGGGCTTCATCAAGAATTATCACATCCGGCTGCATTATCTGCATTTCATCAGCATCGCGCCTTACAAGTTCGTAGTTGATGATATTGAAGAAGGCGGGTTTTCTGTAGTGCTCGTTCCTCAGAATCGGCGGTCCTCCGATTACATTCGTTGAAAAACCGCTGAACCTGTGTATCTCTCTCTCCCACTGATGTTTCAGAGAAGCAGGACAGATCACGAGCACCCTTTTGATGTTCCTGAGTTCCTTAAGCAGGGATACGGCGCCGATTGCCTGAATAGTTTTTCCAAGACCCATGTCGTCTGCGAGAAGAGACCTGCCGCCAAATGCCAGGTGAACAACACCGTCCTCCTGAAAACCGTACAGGTCCGATCTGAGCACATCAAGCGTGCGGTTGCCCTTTTCGATCTGTTCCGTGAACCATTTTTTCTGACGGCTGATTGATTCATCGTGCTTCAGGTTTTCAATATGGCTCCGTACATCTTCATGTATGAATATCCTGTTCTGCTTTTTCGGTTCAAGATCGTCGATTTCCTCCAGCACTCCCGGCAGAGTCTTCGTAGCCGAGCCTGTGAATTCACCGTCCGGGTTAAAATGCTTGAAAAGAATTGCTGGAAATTTTCTGTCAAGCTCCTCAGGATTCGGGGCAATTCTTATTGAGGGATACTCTGAACGGTGAAGGAATATCTGAGCACAGGGCAGTTCATCCGATGCAAGAGCAGCCCAGTCATCCCCCAGATGCTTTTTCAGGAATTGGAGAACACCCTCAATGTGTTTGCAGGTGCTTATTGTGTTCGTTTTATAGTCCGGGCAGGAACAGCTGTTGATTAACTGATCCACAGACCGGATATGAACAGTGTATTCCCTTTCTGTTCTGGAAACAACCCGGAATGTGCTGAAAAGCGGATGTTCCCCGATGTTCCTGATCTCAAGAATATCCCTGCGGGCCTTCTGCCGCCTGCGTGCTATCTGTGTTTTCGCCGTTACCGCCTGCATTGATGTCTTCCTGCCTACAGAGAATCGAGTAAGGCGTAATATACGAAACAGCTGTTACCCGTCTACAGAACGAATCAACACAGCGAATCGTATTGGCGTTTAACAAGCCTTTTAACTAATTATCAATACACTGCTGACAGTTGGTCTTAATGAAGAACAGAATGACCGGTTCCAGATCAAGTCCCGAATTTTCTGTGACTTTCATCTAGCACTCCATTGAGATTATTTCAGCTTCTTTCTTTTCCTGTTCTTCTTCCCATACCTGCAAGACTTCCATGTTCAGGTAACGCTTTCCGGTAATCCATTTCTCATGTATATCCTGCCAGATGGATCCTATCAGCCTGAGGGCACTATCTCTGTTTGGGAAGATCCGCACAGGTATAGTTCTACGCTTGACTTCCTCATGCATACGTTCCACACCATTGGTGGTTCTCAGTCTCCTCCGGTGTTC
>JAUVUL010000229.1 GCA_030600975.1 Candidatus Aegiribacteria sp. | reverse complement strand
TCGGAGTTGACGGTCCGCCCTGAAGCACCCAGAGGTTTCCCTCACCATCGGTTTCAATTCCTCTGATCATGGGTTTGAAAGGATTTGGCTCCAGGCCCTCCGGATTTTCATTCGACGCGATGGCTTTTGCCCTGAGAATATTCCTTTCCATCGCCAATTCCTCATCAGTTCTTTCCGTCGGCTGGTAGGGGAGTTGCAGCGTACGGATCTCATTTCCCGATGAATCGTAGACGACTATGAGCGCCTCTTCAGTCGAGCGTGGAGCAATGAAAACCATTCCGCCTGCACCCGCGGCGATATCGTACCCGTACCAGTCGAGCTCCAGCAATCCCACCTCGTTTGTCGGATCAAAGGGTACTGTTTCTTCGTAGTAGGTTACAAGAGGATCATCACTGCCTGTTTCGTACATTGATATGGTAACAGGAAGAACTATTTCATCTCCGTTGACCTCGATGTTTATATCCTTTCTCAGGTAGCTGTTTCCACGGGCACCCTCAAGGCAGCTGGGCGGGATGAAAGTACTGCTGCTCCCCAGCCATTCTCCCGCGAAGTAATCGTAGGAATGAATTCCTAACATCCCACCGCCTGTACCCGACAGGTGAATTTGACCGTCTTCCGAGACAGCCATGAAGGTTACATTCTGAAGTTCTCCCGGGCCGTTTCCCTTCCGTCCGATGCTTCTCAGATACTCACCGCCGGGAGAATAGAGGCGGACGGTGGATCTGCTGCAGTCCAGCACTATGATATTGCCGTCCGGACCGAAGGCAACACCTTCAACAGATCCCATTACGTAGTTGGAATCCCCAACCTTAATTCCGATTGAATCAAAAGGGCACAGTATGACGGTAGGATCAGTGTCTATCTGAACCAGTTGTGCCGAACCCGTTCGACTGTCATCGGAGGTACCACAGCCTGTCACTATAACCGTAATAACGATAATTCCAGCTGAAAGTAATTTCACTATTGTTACATGTCCTTTCTTAGTAATAGTAATAAGTTAATACTAGGTACATACTGAATTGTCAAGTCTGAAGTGTCATTTGTTACGTAAATTACTAATTAACAACAGAATATGCTGTTTCGTAAGTACTCAGACAGGAATCTCCTCACCTGCAGGACTGGAACACATGGAAGAACTCGGAGAAGATAGTTTTTCACCGGGAAGACATCGTCATCATGAAACTGATCGGACCTGCCTCCTGGAGTCTATGTTGTAAGGGTCTTCTCCGGTGTTTTCTCAGAAACCGGAAATATCGTTATAACCAGATAGAAGCTCTGTTGCAGATGGACAGACGGCCAGGCCGCCTGCCCATTTGCTTTACATACAGGAAACGTCAGCTTTCTTCAGATCCGGCGCCGTTCTCCCTGTGCATCCAGGATTTGAATGCTTCACGGCCCTCTTCCCGCCAGAACTCCACGTAGTCCTGTTCCATCTCCAGGTGGAAGGGGCTTTTTTCGGTCTCCCCGGTGGGAACATCCATCTCTTTCTTTTTTCTTTTGCTTCGGTCGTAATGGTGGGTTCCGCAATGGGGTCCGAAGAAGATATGGGCCAGGACAACGAGGCCCACCGCCTTCCAGTAGCCTATCACTGGCAGGCCGAAGATCTCAGGCATCAGGGCGTTCCACAGCAGCTTTACGAGAATACCGAAAACTATGGCAAGCACTGCCGCTGCGATTATCCCCAGCAGCACCATTCCAACGATCTTAAGACCCTTTACCGGGCCGCTGCCCTTCACCTCATGGTTCCTGAATGCGAACCTGTATCTGTATTCTCTCATTCCTTACCTCCTGCATCTTTTCGAGCTTCTCCCGAATGGCCCTGATACCGCGGTGTTTTCTGGCTAGCAGCGTTCCTACCGGCACGTCCCAGAGCCTGGAGAGTTCCTTAAACGTTCTTTCGTTGAACTCGGTTTCAACGATTACATCCATCTGGGCGGAGGGGAGTTCCCGAATCAATTCAAAGATGAGGCGGTGCTGAGCTCGCCGGTGGTAAGAGTCCTCGGGTTCGTATTTCGTGTCCGGGAGAACATCGAAAAGGCTTAACCCGTTCTCATCCTCCAGGTCAAGAGATACGGTTTCATTATCCGGTTTTCTGTAGAAGTCGATGATCCTGTTACGGAGGGCGCGAAAAACATAAGCGGACAGATCGGATATGGGCGCCACTATATCCGGTCTGTCAAGGATATTCAGAATCACATCCTGGACTATGTCCTCGCTGCTTCTGTGTGCGGAGTCATCGATCCTGCCCCTGACATAGCTGACAAGACGATTGTAGTTGCAATGAAAAAACTCCGCCAGGGCTGACTTTCTCTGATGGTTCATCTCCAGTTGTTTCCCTTTGCCTGCTAATATGGACGGGAAAGTGCAGGATTTATTGCATTATCAGCAGGAATGATCCAGAGCGCAAGGAGATATTGCTATTCACACTACCTCTGTCACTGTATTACTAGTATGCTTAAGCCGCTGACTGGATACCTTAGCCGTGAATTCAGGCAAACGGAGAATGAGAATGAGAATAAGAACAATAAAATACGTATCACTGGTTATATCCGTAAGTATTACCCTGCTGGTCTCCGGTATTTCCGGCTGTCTTACTGATCCGTACAGCGTCGGTGAGCCGGATTCGCTTTTCTCCGAATACGTTCTTGTCTGGGAACTGATGAACAGTCATTACGCCTGCTTTTTTGCGAAGGAGAATGTGGACTGGGATCAGACGTACCAGGATTACAAGCCCGCAGCCTTGAACCTTAACAGCAGGGGGGAGCTTGCTGATCTCTGTCTTGATCTGCTTGGTGAGCTTGAGGATCCGAACCTGGCCCTGCGTGATTCAATCGGAATCAGGATGGAAAGCTGGAACCAGGGTTATTTCATGAACTGGGATTCAACCGTATGGACGAATTACTTGAAGAGATGGAACCATTTGTTTATTGTCATAACCTTAGACAACTTCGGAGTACTGAAGGTACCCCCGCATGTCGCCGATAACATAGGATACGCATACATAAGCAACCTGGGTAATGGAAACGATTGGATGAGCTTTTTTTCGGCAACCAATACGATCTCCGATTGCGATGGTCTTATTCTGGATCTTCGAATGTGCTGTGGAAGAGGTTCTGAGTCCAATGCATTCTACACTTCCGGAAGGTTTATTGATGAGTTTACTCTCGGTTACTACAGAGTTTTCAGAGTGGGTCCCGGAAGAAACGACATGGGTGAAATGCTGGAAGTATTGACGTACAGAAATGGCGCGTGGCAGTTCACAAAGCCCATAGTTCTCCTCACGGGCAGGTATACCCAGGGTGCGGCCGAACAGCTGGTCCTGATTCTCAGGACTCAGCAGCATATTACCGTGATAGGGGATACCACAGCGGGCTTCGCTAATCCTGCTGCCTCATTCAATCTTACCGAAGGCTGGACCATTGAGATACCGGAAATGGTAACCTATTCCCCCGACGGCACCCTTATACTCAATTCAGGAATAGCTCCAGACATTTACATCCCGGTTTCCGAGGCTGATTTTGCAGCCGGAGTGGACCCGGTCATTGATGCCGCTCTTGAAATGCTCGTGCCTTAGGCTGAGTTATTCGGCGGTAAGAACCAGCAGCGTTCCTCCAGGGCTTATTGCAAGGTCAAGAGGGTAACCCTGCAGATCGATCTGACTTTCAATCAAGTAATTATTCTGGCAGTCGTAGGCAATCAGCCTGCTGATGTTGTTTCCCAGATAGCTGAGTACATAGGCACGACTGCCGTCAGATTGAGTGCAGATGTAGTGGATATCTCCATCGATGGGCACTTCTCCTGTCCACACCGGCGCACCGGTGACGGCATTGGGAAAATAGTTCAATATGGTGACAATTGTATTGATTGGGCCATATTGGAACACCGCGCAGAAAGTGGTACCGTCCGGGATGGTTTCAATGGCCAATATCCTGGGAATATGATCCATCTTTCTTTGCCGCATTATCCCGGTAAGACCGGCGGAAACAAGCTCGGTTTCTGCAAGGGTACCAACGAGCATGGTATCCTGTGAAGAATCGATGGCCATGCATGTGGGGCTGGCTGGCAGAGTGCAGCTCCTGGATACTTCGTTATTCCCTTTTTTGACTTCGAAGATATTGCACGAAGTCGCACCGGCTACATAGAATTCCGGTTTTCCGACGACTACTTCAATATCCACAGGAGTCTCGCAGACTACGAAACTGTCCATGAATTCCATATCCGGTACGTGTAATTCCACTATCTGTCCCAATGATCCGATGATGTAGATGCTGCTCTCGGTCGGACTGTACTCTATTTCAAAGTAGCCTGAGGGAGAAGGGTTGCCAATGGTGAAGATACCTGTCTGCTGGTGCGTTTCCAGGTCGAAACGTATAAGCATACCTTCTGTGGTGGCCACAACGAAGCAATCGGGAATAACACACAGGGATCTGGCTCCGGAGATGTTTTCGATTG
>JAUVUL010000169.1 GCA_030600975.1 Candidatus Aegiribacteria sp. | reverse complement strand
CTCAGATGGTATTGCACCTTTTGTACAGGGAAAGAAGCCGGAGTTGCACTTCCTGCGTGCGCTGGGCTGGTTTCGTGAATTGGGGCTAAAGGAACTCAGGGTAAAAGTTTTTGCCGATAATGTCTGTGCTCCCCTGGACGATGAAATACGCAATGCCCTGGTGGCTCTTTTTGATATGCGTTGGTCGAATGTAGCACCTGAGCTGTCATCCGATGATTTGGTAGAATTCCAGCGTCTTTGCCTGCCGGATTCACCGGATTTCATTTTAAATCTGCCGGATTACTATGCATTATTCACTTACTCCATGTTTTTTGGCAGAGTTGTTGGCCGGAGCTCATAGGATTGGAGTGGATATGAGATCACCCCTGACAGGATCATTCTGGCATCGGTTATGGAGACTCAGGAAGACGCGGAAAGGCTCTCACAGATGTGTATCTTGAACTGTTTGAACTCAAGGACTCTAAGGAGTTCTGCAATAATGATCTCAATGCAAAATTCGTACAGTACGATTTCCATCAGCATTGATGGTAGCCGGATAGGTTTTCTTCTATTGACGGTTATTCTGTCGATCCCACTATTTCTCTTATCCTGCGGTAATGGATCCATCGCTCCTGCAGAGGGTTACCAGGTGATACCAGCCGAGTCGCCTCAGTCAGCTGGTGACCGTATGCTTGGCATCGGGATCACTGAAAGCGAGGATGGTTTCTGGAGTTCGTTCGATGTAGCATTGCAGGCAGGGATTCAGATCATTGAACTTAACATCCCCTGGGATTCAATTGAAGTATCCGAAGGAGTTTATCAGGATCCGATGGGTGGAGTATTTGAAGCCATTGGTTTCTTTGGATACTACGGCATCGATGTGATGCTCAGTCTTGCTGTGGTAAACACGGTTCACAGCACTGTACCCGATTACCTTTCCGGCAGCGATTGGGATTCCCCGGAGATGATAGAAGCCTTCAACAACCTTGTTGACTGGGTTCTTTCCGAGATCCCATCCAACGTAACAATAATAAGTTTAAGCATAGGCAACGAAACTGACCTTTTCCTCTCCGATGAAGCCTGGGTGGATTACATCCAGTTCGTTGCATCCACATCGGATTACATCAGGTCGTCCTATCCGAACATTGCCCTTGGAGTCAAGAACACTGTAATGAACGGTGTTATTGGTGGAGACCTGTCTCATGTCCAGCAGGTAAACCAGTACACCGATGTTGTCATGCTGACGTATTATCCACAGACTTCCTCGTTCCAGGTGATGGATCCAGAAGTTGTACATTCACATCTTGAGCAAATCGAGAACTCGTTCCCGGGACGGGAGATCTGGCTCAACGAGGTGGGCTATCAGTCCGGTTCCGAGTACTGCGGCAGTTCGCTGTCGGAGCAGGCGCAGTTTTACCATGAGTTCTTCACAGCATGGGATGATTGCAGGCTGAATATCAAACTGGTACTCATCGACTGGCTTCATGATATCTCTGGTGAACAGCTTGATGAAATGGAGGAGTATTACGGTATTTCGGACCCGGGATTCCTGGAATATCTTGCAACTCTGGGACTTCGACATCATGATGGAACGGACAAATATGCCTGGCCTCAGCTGCTTGAGGAAACCCGGGCAAGGGGCTGGTAGAGCTTCTGCACCGGCTCAGAAAAGTAAAAGATGGTTTGGAATGAGAACACTGAAAGCAGTGATCGCTGCAGCATTAATCCTGCCGGCGTCGGTCATGGAACCTCAACCTAACGGGGTCGTATCTTGAATTTTGGCTTAATTGTTATTATACTTTTCCTATGACTAGATCACTCCGAATAGAATATCCGGGCGCTGTATACCATGTGACTGCTCGTGGTACCGGTCGACAGAATATTTTCTTGAATGACTCCGATAAGACCAAATTTCTGGATCGATTACTTATGACGGTAAATCGGCATAACTGGCTTTGCCATGCATATTGTCTCATGTCAAACACTACCATTTACTACTTGAGACATCCGAAGGGAATTTGTCAGCGGGAATGAAACTGCTGAACAGTGCATATGCTCAGTACTTCAATCATTCGCATGATCGTACAGGGCATTTATTCCAGGGACGTTTCAAAGCAATCGTTGTAGAGAAGGATAGCTACCTTCTGGAATTGTGCAGATATATCGTACTGAATCCTGTTCGCTCCGGTATTGCCAAGTCTCCGGATGATTATACTTGGAGCAGTTACAGACAGACCGCTGGTCTCTATCAACAAGAAGACAGTCCTCTTAGTACAGAGTGGATACTATCTCAATTCGGGTTTGATAAGTTTACAGCTGAGCGGAAGTACATTTTATTTGTGAACGATTCTGATGATACTGTATCCCCTTTTGAAGAGACCAGGGGTCATTTGATTCTAGGGGGAGAGCGGTTCGTGGAATCTCTTGTCGGAAGTGATAAATACCATGACCTTCCCGAAGTTCCTCGTAACCAAAGATTCTTAAACCGTCCATCACTTGAGGATCTTTTTGCCATTGCTTCAGATAGAGTCGGTCGTAATAAAGCTATCTATACTGCTCATATAAAACATGGGTATACCCAACAGGAGATTGCTAAGCATTCTGGTATACACTACAGTACCATCAGTAAGATCATAAAGAATCTTGAGAATAACAACTAAAGAGAAAAACACCAAAATTCAAGATACGACCCCATAAGCCGACCCCATAAGCGTGTGACTGCTCGTGGTACCGGTCGACAGAACATTTTCTTGAACGACTCCGATAAAACCGCATTTCTGATTCGATTACTTATGACGGTAAGCCGACATAACTAATTAAATGGGGACGGAGGGATTTTATTTACAATATTTAAATAAAAGGTGATTGCATCCAATATAGAGCAATGGAAATCGGTGCGGTAGTACAGTTGGATACCGTGGAATTGAAGCGATCTACCGGTTAACTGCTGTTCCCGAAACAGAAATTAATCTCGAATGGAGACGATACAATCCCGATTGATGCAGAGGATGTGCTCAGGCAGGAAGAAGGTGAAAAACCGGATTGGTTGGTCCAGGTAGTCTTTAACACGTCGGAAACCTTCAGGAAGACTTATAAAAAGGTCGGCCTCGAGGTTATTATGAAGCAGGGTAGTAATATGCACAGTGTACTTCTTGCCCATCATGATGGAGTCATGGATGTTCTTCTCCATCTCTGCCCGTGCAAGCATAATGTGAGTGCTGTTTAAAAGTACATGACTGTCAACCGTTTTTATAGGGATGAACGGGGTTCCCTCATTCAGGAGTTCGTCAATCCGTTGCGGTCCCATTCGATTTGTGGAGTACAACCAGAGATATATTTCACCCTTAATTACTGTGCCATCGGTAAGGGTGAATAGAACTTTCTTCTTCTTCTTCTCGATTTTTTCATTACTCATCGATATTCGATCCCTTCCTCCGTTAGCGGGAAAAGACTCTTGTTGACGGCGTATTTGTAGGCTTCCTCTATGGATATTTTCCTGGCTTCTACAAGGTTCTGGAGAGCCTGATCTAAAAGCTGCATCCCTTTGCTTTTTCCGGTTTGAATAACCGACGGTATCTGGAACGTCTTTCTTTCCCTGATCAGGTTGGACACCGCTGAGTTAACGAATAAAATTTCCAAAGCTGCACAGCGTTTACCATCAACGGTTCTGAGAAGCTGCTGGGCTATTACCCCCACAATAGATTCAGCCAGCATGGTGCGGATCTGCTCCTGCTGATTTGTGGGAAAGACGTTGATGATGCGATCGACCGTTTTTGCAGCACTGCTCGTATGAAGGGTGCCAAATACAAGCTGACCGGTTTCGGCGGCAGTTATTGCCAGCTCTATCGTTTCAAGATCACGCATCTCACCTACCAGAATAATGTCAGGGTCCTCTCGAAGGGAGGCTCTTAATGCCGATTTGAAGGATTTTGTATGAGTACCTACTTCCCTTTGGTTGACCAGGCACCCCTGGCTGGTATGAATAAATTCGATGGGGTCCTCGATAGTGATAATATGTCCCTTCCGGGTTCTATTGATGTGGTCTATCAAAGCAGCCAAAGTAGTTGATTTACCACTTCCAGTCGGTCCGGTAACCAGAATCAATCCTTTGGAATATCGAGTGAAATCCAGGACGACAGGGGGAAGTCCAAGTTGCTCCACCGTCAATATTTCGTTTGGAATCATACGAAGGACTGCACTGATACCGTGGCGGCCAAGAAAGATATTGACTCGAAATCTGGCATCCAGGGAGGGAACCTCGTAGGCGAAATCGATATCGTAAGTAGCTTCGAACTCTTCCTTCTGTAAATCGGTCAATATATCGTACAGCATCGTTTTGCTCTGGCCAGGAGTTATCTTCTTGTCCCCCAACGGTAATAGATCACCAGAAATTCTCACCAGAGGAGAATTCTCTGGTGAGATGTGCAGATCGGAACCATCATTCTTCTGCAGAACACGTAACAGGTTGTCAATGGTCGCCATGTTATGCTCCTAATACATCGGATTTCCTCATCCTGAAGACCCCGGCGCTTCCTGCCAGCCGTGATTATCTATCAGAATTGACAATACTAATAACTACATACCTCTGTCAAAGCCCTGAGTGAATGCTATGTATTCTTCCTACAGTTCCAGGTATTCCGGGGTGGGTTGATGTGCCGGTTACATCGGTACCGATGTAATAGCATCCGTCCCCAATTGCTTATTCAGGGATTTGCATTATCCAGATCTTATGTAAGAACTCCGGGTTTGTTGAATATGCCATCATTCCGTGCTCGTCGATCATGAAATCCCAGTAGAGGGCGTCCTCCCCCGCACCTTCAACTTCAGCTGTGAAAAGCAGTTCGCCTTCCATATCGTAAACATCGAATACCGGCATAAGCTCGGTTCCCCGCCTTACCCATATCCTGTTCTGCGAATCGTATCCGATGTCACTCGTCAGGAATCTGTATGGGTTAGGATCGTATTCGATCAGCACTCCCTGGACGCCGATACTGGTGAGCCATGCCTCCATCCATTGTTTCTCCTCGGCTATCTCAGTTTCGGTTTTTTCCACTCGATCCATTTCACGTTGGAATTCCAGTGTCAAATTCCCATCCCGGTCGAATACACTGACAATATAATCCTCGGTTGACATGGGAGTAATGTATACATTTCCATCGCGGTCTGCTGCGTATTCGGTGCTGAACAAAGTCCTGTTCAGGGTTTCGGTAAGGTTTTCGGGATCGAAGGGGAACTCATCCTCGTAATAGAAGACTGTGGGTTCGGGATCCTCCACGTACCTTCCGATGGTAAAGAAAGCTGTGACTCCCTCGTCGAATTCAATTGTGATTTTCAGCGCTACGAAGGCGTTGGAATCGGCACCGGTCATTTCCATTGGAGGG
>JAUVUL010000325.1 GCA_030600975.1 Candidatus Aegiribacteria sp. | reverse complement strand
TCCCAGTCCGTGCCGCTTCCGGTCATTTCAACGAAAAGGACCGAATCGTCGGGGCACACAATTCTCAACAGAGGAACACCATTCATCTTCATGTAATTCACGGCTTTGGGATGGTTACATCCGTACTCGCCCTCTTCGTATACAGTGTGAACATTCATGTAACCGTCAACGACACATTTAGGGTATCTGATGCTCTCGTTGACAAGGAACGGGGCTTCCTGGACTATCGAGAGGTCATCGTCACTCATAGAAGCGCCCCCTCCGTCGAGGTTTCCGTTGATCTCCGTGTAATAGGCGGAGGTGACCTGCTGGGAACTCTTCGCCCAAACTATGTGCAGATTATTCTGCTCATCGATGTCCATCATCGCTGCCCAGACCTGATTGGTGGCAGGAGTAAGAAAACTCTCATCGATGCACACAGTACCGTCCGGCAGGAGTTTCATGTACGCAAGAAGGTTGGATGATCCGGTCCAGTGCTGCCATATCACGTGAACATTGCCGTTACTGTCGCAGCAGACCTGGGGTTTGTTAAGCTGATCGGCAGCATTGTAGCAGATTGATGTCGGGATCGACCAGGTATCGGTGTCACCCCCATCGTCTGAATAAGCGTACATGATATCGTGCATACTCTTTGACCAGACGATATAGATTCTGCCGTCGGGAGCGATGCTCGTGCGGATTGAATTTGTCCAGGCGCTGGCTCCCGTGATGATGGTGAGGTTGTTGATTAGCAGATTGCCGTCAGGATCCAGCTTGGTAAGGATGATGTTGGAGCCGCCGTTGTTGTAGAACAAGTATGTGTTGTTGTCTGCATCGACCACTCCTTCTCTGTCGAGGGTCGGCTGCCCAAGGTAGATGTTCGGATCGGGATTATTAACGATAAGCGAATTGTTTTCAGGACCGTTCCAATCGAGGAACTGCTCGCTTATGTCGCCGTTATTCTCCAGAACGAACATATCGAAATTGATAGAGGGATTACTATACTCATAGAGCTTTACAGCAGCATAGATGCTGTTCTCAGCGTCTTTTGCGATCCGAGTGTTGAGCCACCAGTAGTCCCAGTTGGAGTCCGACCAGATGCCCTTCCCGGTAACCCATCCCTGGAACAGGTCCTCGTTTGAAATAACGTTAATGGTTACTTCGGTACCGATTTCTGTGTGGCTTACGGTGAAGGTCGGTGATTTTTCATCAAGCGTAGCTGGAGGATAAGCGAGAGATTCAGTTCCATTTTCGGAAACATTGCAGAAACCGATGTCTTCATGTATTGCCGGATCACTTGAATGCGCGAACAACGGGAGGGTGAGGACAAATGTAATAATCAGATAGATCCTTATTCGTTCTGCTGACAATTCAGCACCACCTTTCTGTTTACTGGCTGTCGCTGCACTCCGTTCAGAGAATCTTCCATCTGGTCCATAATCCGGAAAACTCAGAATTATTGACACGATCTGGAATGCAGCAGTGTTATTTTCTTTATTTCGGCACAGTAGTTTCCCACCCTTAATTGATAGAAGTAAACTCCCGGTGCAGCATTTCTCCCGGAGTTGTCTGTTGTATCCCAGATAACTGAATACTCTCCCGCATGCAGGGTTTCATTCACCAGGGTCTTCACTCTCCGTCCATGGGTTGGTGATACTGATGTTGTTAATCAGCTACAATGACACATCTCATTGTCTCGGAGGCAGTACCGGAAGAGATCCGACACAGATAGATACCCGGGTTCATGTTAGATGCATTCCAGTTAATTGAATGGAGACCGGCTTGTTGTTCCTCATTCAAGAGTGTTTCGATCAAACGGCCTCTCATGTCGTAAATATCCACGTTTACATTACCTGTTTCAGAAAGAGCATATGAGAAGCTGATCAACCCGCTGAATGGATTCGGAGAGCAGGAGCAGGAGATGCCCGAGACAGGTAAATCGCTCTGTGACTCAATACTGGTATTTGGATATTCGAATACATAGGTGTCCGTGCCTGTGTTACCGTCGGTATCTGAGCCCGAAATCCCTACGGAATAGGTTCCGTTTATCGGAGGAGTGAAAGATCCCTCCCAGTCCGTACCGCTTCCGGTCATTTCCACGAACAGAACAGATTCATCGGGACATATTATCCTCAGCATCGGAACACCATTCATCTTGATGTAATTCATAGCCTTTGGATGGTGACGCCCGTATTCACCCCGTTCATAAACTGCGTGAACATTCATGTAGTCGTCAGTAATGCATTTGGGGTACCTGATATCGTTGCTCACAACGAAAGCAGCTTCCTGAATAATAGTGAGATCGTCGTCACTCATTGAAGCGCCCCCTCCGTCGAGGTTTCCGTTGATCTTCGTATAGTAGACGGAATTAGAACCCTGAGAACCTGTTCCCCAGACTATATTCAGATTGTTCTGGTCATCTATACTCATCATGGGCGACCAGACACCGCCTGTAGTAAGAAAACTCTCGTCGATGGACACAGTACCGTCCGGCAGGAGTTTCATGTATGCAAGAGCACTAGAGTGCTGCCAGATCACATGGACGTTACCGTTGGTGTCACAGGATATCTGCGGTTTACACAACTGATCGGACGCATTGTAGCAGATGGATGTCGGGATCGACCAGCTACCTGAATCTCCGCCGTCGTCCGAATATACGTACTGGATATCGTGGAGACTTTTAGACCAGACAACATAGATCCTGCCATCAGGGGCGATATCTGTGCGTGCTTCATTTGTCCAGGCATTTGCTCCCACTACAATATTGAGACCGCTGATGAGCGGGGTGCCGTCGGGATCCAGCTTGGTAAGGATGATGTTGGAGCCGCCGTTAGTGTAGATAAGGTATGTGTTGTTGTCTGAGTCGATAGCTCCTTCTCTGTCCAGGGTTGGTTGCTCTATGTAAATATTAGGATCAGGATTATGGATGATCAGAGGATTGCTTTCCGGACCGTTCCAATCGAGGAACACCTCACTCGTATCGCCGTTGTTCTCGAGAACGAACATATCGAAGTTATTGGATGGATTACAGTATTCGTAGAGCTTTACAGCGGCATAGATATTGTTACTTGCATCTGATGTGATCCGAGTGTTGAGCCACCAGTAGTCCCAGTTGGAGTCCGACCAGATGCCTTTCCCGGTAACCCATCCCTGGAACAGATCCTCGTTTGAAGTAACGTTAATGGTTACTTCGGTACCGTTTTCTGTGTGGCTTACGGTGAAGGTCGGTGATTTTTGATCAAGCGAAACGGGAGGAGAAAAGATAGGTTCAGTAGTGTTCTCAGAAACATTGCAGGAACCGATGTATTCATATAAAGCCGGGTCACCTGAATGCATCGGTTCCTGCAATGTTTCTGAGAACACTACTGAACCTATCTTTTC
>JAUVUL010000387.1 GCA_030600975.1 Candidatus Aegiribacteria sp. | reverse complement strand
GGCATCAGTGGTTCTGACATTACCTATTGTTGCAGCGTTCATTCCAATGTAACCGGCGATCATGCTGAATCCGGCACCGCATACGAATGCAATTGCCGTTCCAGGATCGATCCCGAAGAAGAGGGCAAGTGTAATAAAAGCAACAACGATCAGCAGGATGCGGTACTGCGTTTTCAGGTAGGTCATGGCACCGGAATGGATCAGGTCAGCCAGGTGAATCATCCTTTCATTCCCACTGGATTCCTTCTTCAGGCTTCTATACCTGAGGGCAGCCACAAGACCGGTCAGCACCACTACAAACAGTCCCAGGTACCGGAATACTATCTGGGAAGCAGTCATTTGCACTCCTTTATACATTGAACAATACTAACATCATTGTGTTAAATAATTATTGAGAATGTGCCTTTTCTACTCCAGCAGAGGGTTGAGGTCAAGGTGGTCTACTTTTCCAGACAATCGATGGCATTGATGATACCGGTGGTTGAAAACTCCTTGAGGAGCGGAACTATTTCAACCCGGCCTCCGCAGGAGATGACAAGATCCGCCCCGACAACGGATCCCACCTCGTAATCCCCGCCCTTTACAAGAACGTCCGGTTTTATCTCTTCTATAAGTTGAAGCGGTGTATCCTCATCGAAAGGTACCATATAATCCACCGATCTGAGTTCTCCCAGGAGCGCCATTCGTGATTGTAGATCGTTAACAGGCCTTCCACTGCCCTTGAGCCTTGCTACGGATCCATCCGTATTTATCCCTACAAACAGCTGGTCCCCTAATGAACGTGCTGTTCTTAGAATGTGTACATGACCCGGATGCAGGATGTCAAAGCAGCCGTTGGTAAAAACGATGATGCAACCCCTGGCGCGTAATTTATTACTAAGCTTTTCCGCCTCAGTTCTGTTCAGTATCCTTCCTGCTTGAATAACGCTCCACCTCCTTAACTATATCGGATGGTGAGACCGCATAAACTCCGGGTTCGGAGCAGGTTGCTGCTGCAGCGAAGCTGGATATCCTGACACCGTCATCAAGAGGCAGACCGGCAGCAATAGAGAGAGCCATAACGGCAATAACCGTATCACCGGCACCTGAGACATCAAAGACATGTCTTGCCGCGGCGGGTCTGTAGAACGGTTCAGAATCTTTCCTGCAGAGTACGCTCCCGTCTCCGCCCAGCGTTATAAGAACCGAACAGGCCGAAAGCCTGTCAAGAAGCTGATCACCAGCTTCAATCGCATCATCAACAGTCTTTATTTCCATTCCAAGGGCACGCGATGTTTCCAATCTGTTAGGCTTGAATAGTGTACATCCGCAAAACTCAAAAAAATTCATGAACTTGGGGTCAACTGCCACCGGAACATTTTCCCTGTGTGAAACTGCCAGAATTCGGGATATCAGACCGGGAACAAGTACACCTTTATTGTAATCCTCAAGAACGATGGCATCCAGCTTACCTATGATCCGCTCAATCTGAGAGGATATTGCGTTCTGCATTTCCTCAGAGATAGGTACCGTAACCTCTCTGTCAAGTCTGATAAGCTGATGTCCACCGGACATGATCCTCGTTTTTGATGTAGTCGGCCGGCTCGAATCGATGAGAACGGCATCAGTGTCTACGCCTTCCTTCTCAAGAAGTTCAACAAGCAGTTTGCCTTCACTGTCATCCCCTACCGTTCCGGCCATGAGAGGAATGCCGCCCAGAGAGTAGATATTCCTTGCAACATTGGCAGCTCCACCAGGGACCCATTTCTCTCCTGTTGATTCCAGAGATACTATGGGAACAGGAGCTTCGGGAGATATCCTGTCAACTCTACCTTCAATGTAGTGATCAAGGATAAGGTCGCCTGTAACCAGTACCCTTTTCCCCCGCAGGCTATCGAGTATGTTTTCTATATTGTTATCTGGTATCAAGAATTCCCCCGTCCGGATATTTTGCTTATAACTTAATGTGTCGACAATCGCTAAAAGGAGCAGCCGTGAAACCTAAGATGATGAAACAGCCGCCTCAAATCAACGCTGACGCTGCTGATACTGATGGAGTATACAGCAATGTCTTCTTTATCGCAGCTTCAAGAGCCGAGTTTGTCCTTGATTTTGCCAGGATAGTTCCCGGTGTACAGGGGGCAAAACTAAAATCAAGAGTGATAATATCGCCCCATAGGATGAAGGCTCTTGTAAAAACACTGGAATCCCAGATCGTATCGTACGAAGGAAAATTCGGGAAACTGGATACAGATAACCTGAATGCCATCGGTTTCCAGAACCCGGCAGAAGAATGATAGGAAGAACAGACCGGAGTAAGTGCTATGGCCCTGATATTCTGATGATCGATCGCAAAATCTCATGAAATTGAATCGGACAAATCTCTGGCAATGGATAGTGGCCTTGATCGTATCCTTGACGCTATGGGTAATCTCAATGAATGAGAACCTCTTCGAAATCAATGACACTCTGCTACTTACTCCACCGTCCGTCTCACCGGATCTCATCGTTCTAAGTGGTCTCAGCCGTGATTCGGTTCATGTAACTTT
>JAUVUL010000117.1 GCA_030600975.1 Candidatus Aegiribacteria sp. | reverse complement strand
GCTTCATGTTTGGGGTGCGTTGATTTTAACAAGAATTACTAGAGTGTTTATCGCCCCCGTTCTATTTGTGAAAGAAGTTCTTGAAGATAGCTTTGATATCCATATCGTTGACAATGTGCGCCCCTCACTTACTGAATTGAACACGGAACCTGCCAGAAACGAAGTGCACAGGCTTTTCATGGAAAATGTTATGGAAAGGGCTCCCGGTTATTCGGAGCTTAAGAATTACGCGGTCTCGGATATTCTGCCGACACCGTCAGGAGTAGAGAATATTCTCAGATTGTATAGCATCCATGTTGGGACAAGCGTACTCATGATGGATATGGGAGGGGCGACAACTGACATCTTCTCCTGCATAACAGGTGAATACTCACGGACTGTCGCAGCCAATACAGGTATGAGCTATTCGATTGCCAATGTGCTGTCAAAAGCAGGAATTGGAAAATTAATGGAATATCTGCCCGAGGGGTTCGATGAGGATAGAGTACGGGATTATATCTACAATAAGACGATCTTCCCTACATACATTCCCGGGAACGAGTCAGAAGTACTTGTTGAACAGGCTGCGGCTATCTGTGGCGCCGAATCCTCCTGGAATGAACATCTTGATACATGCTATAAGACCATGCGGGTAGGATTTCTTGACAGAATGAAAGCCCGTAACAGGAAAATGTTTGAGGAAACATTCCTCACTCCCGAAGAAGAATCATTCAATCTATCGGATATTGAAATCATAATAGGTTCGGGCGGAATAATTTCCCATTCGGATAAGTACAGGGCTTTCTGGATTCTTACAGAGGGATTCCGACCCCTCGGGATAACCAGGCTGGCAGTCGACAGAAACTTCAGAAGCCCACACCTTGGAGTTCTTTCAGAAATAGACAGTAAGGCTGCTCTGGACCTCTTCCTTGAAGAGTGTCTTGAGGATATCGGATGGACAGTCGTCCCTATCGGGAAAATCAGTGAAGGAGATAATGTACTGGAGGTCAATGACAGAAACACCGGGAAATCCTGGAAACTCTCCGGCGGCGATCTTTTATTCCTGAACACTGGAGGAAACCTGGAATTCAAACTTGATAATGATGTTTCACTTGGAAATGGACGCAACCATCTCAATACTGAACTGACGGTTCTGATAGACTGCAGAGGGCAAGGGGATAATACCGCTACAAAACCCCTTGCGTCCTCGGGAATCCCGGAATTCACTCACGAAATGACCGGGTTTGTCCATTCTATACGCCCGGATCATGGTGAACTGGTAACTGGTGAATGGGAAATGGATTACAGGCTCCCCTACAAGGGAGACCTGTTCGTTAAGAAGGGGGATAAGGTTGATCATGGCACTGTATTGGGGGAAAACAGGTTCGATCCACCAAGACTATATATGATAGACCTGAATAAAATACCCGGATACGACAGGCATCTTTCCCCTGAGGAAATCCGCAGCGGTCTCCTTATCAAAGAGGGAGACAAAGTCAAACTCAATGCTCCGCTTTACAAAGTGCACAGGACAGGTCTCGAGGGTTTCGATTTCACATTCCGTTCAACAGTCAGGGGAAGGGTAACGAAGATCGAGAAAAATGGTATTATTATTCTGAGAGAAATACAGGATTACGATGAAAAACCTCATGTGATTGATATAGCCAAACCACTTGATATCAAGCCTAAACACATCAGGGGATATTTGAAAGTCGGTCTTGATAGATTTGTGGAAGCTGGTCAGGTCATCGCCTCAGATATGTCAAAAGGCAAAGCTGTATCCGTAAAGTCACCCACCAGCGGAGTACTGAAAGAAATCGACACAAAAAAAGGCAAAGTAACTGTTCAGTATGACATTAACCCGGTAAAGATGTTCTGCCACGTCTCGGGAACGGTATCTGAAATTCTTCCCGATCATATGGTACGGGTAAAAGGGAGAGGGACAAGATTGAACGGAGTGATAGGTTTCGGAGGAGAAAACAGTGGAATACTGACCAGGATCGACTCCGTCCAGAATGGTCAATTTAAAAAGAATTGCATCGCTTTTTCAACTGTCCCTATTGATCTGGAATATCTGAAACTGGCTTCGGATGCAGGAGTTTCAGGAATCATTGCCCCATCAATACCCGCTTCCGACTGGGTCTGTTACAATGGAGAGGAACTGGGCGTAGCTATAACAGGTGATGAGGATATACCTTTCACTCTGATGCTGACATCAGGTTTCGGGAGTTTTGGTATGGATGAGGAATGTGCTGAATTTCTTGAAAACTCCATCGGCAAATATGTCGGTGTTTCGGGAAGAACACAGATCAGGGCCGGTGTTACAAGACCTATGGTTATAATCTGAGTTAGGTTATTTCCGTCATCGAGCAGCCATTTGTCATCAGGCGCATCCTGAAACACCTTGATCTCTGGGAAGACCCGAGACCCCCTCCGGAGCCTCTGGAACTGGTATGTGAACCCGATGCGGATTACATTCCATGGCAGGACGATGTTCCTGAAATAGAGGTTGGGTAATAATTCACTGATCCGACTTCACGGGGGACGTACATCATGATACCGAATCTTCAGTGTATATACCGGCAGCGCTGTTTGACTGAGTGTGTTTCAGGTCGTATGGTTAATTTCAGTAAGGAATCGGAGATTTATTTGGAGAAATATGCTGTTTCGGAGAAATTCCCGGAACGGTTTGAAATCAAGATTCCTATCACTTAAGCAGGAACCCGCCCACCCTCTTGAAAACAGGAAGTCTCTCATTTTCTAACTTCATAGTCTTCTCCGTTTAGACAGTGCCTGACAATCATTATTCGACCGTTGTTTGACGCGCCTGAAACAGTTTCAATATCACACTTCACCGGACACCGTCAATAAACAAAGGCAGGTACTTATATCAGTGAAACACCCTCACTCACAAACGGTTATAAGCCTGGTAACGGTTTTCTCACCTGCATCCAGCCGAACAGCAAAAACACCCGAAGGAAGAGAAGCGTTCCATGCAAAAGCATAACTCCCCGCTGTAAAAGAGCTTTTCTCAACAATTGATACAAGCCTTCCGCCAAGGTCATACACGCCCAAACGAACATCACACGAAGATGGTAGAAAAACGTCAAAGGTTAAACTGCCCGAACCGGGATTCGGGGAAACACACAGCCCCGGCATTCCTGCCATTCCAATCTCATCTTCAATAATTCCTTCAGGAGAAAAGCTCAAATAGAAAGCGTAATCAGGGCCGGGAACCGCAGCGACAGCCGCATCAATAGCATCGCAGTAGCTGAAGCACGCAGCGTCTCCCAATAAATCTACGAATTCCGAATCCCTGTAAAGTCTGCAGTGAGTGTATACATACATCTTGGTAAGAACAAGCCGCGAACCGTCGGGAGCGTAATCAAGATCAATTACTCCCCCGGAGCTCGCGTAACTGTGTGTATCGGTAATAGAACCTGTGGAAGGATCAACAGTCTTTACTTCCTTGTCAATGTAAAGCCCTATGGCGAACTGATCACCGTAACTGTCGTATGTAACCCGCATGGGTCCGTTCCCGCAGCTCCATGTTCCCACAACCGATGAAGAAGCTCCATCAACATCAATCAGCGAGTAGGTATTCCCATTGTAGTTGGATACAATAGCCCTGGAGCCGTTATCGTTAAATGCTATCTGAAGGGGAAAATCCCCAACGGTAAGATCGGCGACAATGGTATTGGTAGCTGTATCAATAACCTTTACCTTATCATCAAAGGATGCAGCCACAAGGCAGTATGCTCCATCGGGGCTTACCCTCACATCGCTTGTAACACCGCATGCAGTCCAGGCTACGCCTATGACACCACAGGGGATCTCAGCTATCTCAGTGCTGGAAGCACCGTCCAGCTGTACGACTGAAACGGTATTGTCAGAAACATTCCCAACGTATGCGTAACCATCATCGGGGGTAATCGAAACAACCGATGATCTTGTACCGGTGGGAACGTCCGCAACTATGGTGTTATTATCAAGATCGATGATCTTAACGGAATTGGAATTGAAACCGCACACAACAGCCCACCTGGAATCGGAAGTTATTGCAACATCCTGAACCCTGTCCCCGATCTCAAGAATAGCATCAACCTCAAGAGTGACAAGATCTATAATGCTCACATTGTCCGACATAGTGTTGGAAACAACACAAACAGAACCATCCGGCGCTATAGCTACCCTTCTTGTTCCGTCCCCCTCAACGGGAGAACCGGATAATACATCTCCAAGATAACTCGCTGAGGATCCACTGAAGCTGTAAAGGTGGACTCCCTCATGAAGAGTGGGATCAAAACTTGCAGTATTGTTTGCGGCGGGTGATACACATCCTGTGTACTGGCTGTTTCCCTCGTGCTGCGCAACCATTGTCTCCGTAGCGAAATCGATAATGGAGTATCTGTTCTGCCCGCTTACCGCGAGAGAATGATCGGCAGAAACCCCGATCCAGTATGCCGAGTGAGTATCGTTAAATGTTACAAAATCATTGGTCAGGAACCTGACCAGTGTGGTTGTATTGCCGCTGGTTGAGATATACGCTTTAGAACCATCATGATTCACAGCGATGTCTGTCGTCATTCCGGGACCGTAGCCAGTAACTGTAACAGTTGAATCAACGGTGAAAGTAGAGAGATCTATACTGCTCAGTGAGACGGGATAGTAATAACTCAGGGCTACAAGGTAAGCTTCGTCACCTGAAAGAGCAACACTCGCGCACCCTGAAATATAGCATGAATGATCAATATCTCCGGTAGCGGTGTTGAAGAACAGCAAACCTTTTTCGCCATCACCAACAGCTAAATAATCACCCCCGCAAACAGGCTCAAACCCTGAGAACTTCACGTAGAAACGATTACTTTCACTCGCCCATCCATAACTGTCAAGCCACACCGGAAAATCGCTTATGGTTAGTGTATGCGTCAGCGTAGCAAGATTGATAACCTCGCAGACATCATCTATATCACAGGTTACATAAGCGTAATTGCCATCGTCGCTTATCCGAATAGCACAGGGCTGCAACCCCACAGCGAACGATTCTGCAAGAGAATAATCAGAAAGACTGTAAACATTGATCCTGTCTGAGACGAGACAAGCAACAACCGCATATTCATCAGAGCAGGCTATACCAACGGGGTAACCGTCAACAGCAAACGTTGTATCAACTGACATGGAAGACCAGTCAATAACAGTAACACTCTGACTATGGTAATTACAGACAAGAACCTTTGAGCCATCCGAAGTGAAGGTAATCTCCAACAGGTAATCACCCTCAGGAATAACCCCCGGATCAATATTACAGACCGTGTCAGCCCTGGCAGAACCGAAAAATGGAAGCAACTGATCAATGGTAATGCCGCTGCCGGCATCAAAACTCTCAAAACCATTGACCGGCGACCCGTCCTCCGATGGAACACCGGAAACAAGAACACACAAAACAACACTCAGATAACTCAGCATTTAGACACCCCTTTTCAAAAGAAAAAGCAAATCAATTTAATAAAATACAGGATATTTCATCTGAAGCAACCTGTCAGGAAAAGAACGCTCTCATCCATCCTACATGCTTGATGGAAGCTAACCTGCAAATTTCACCAGCTTTCTTAAGAGCCACCTGAAGTCACTATTTCTGCGGTTTCAGGTCGTATGGTTAATTTCAGTAAGGAATTGGAGGTTTATTGGGAGAAAAATGCAGGCTAGAGAAGATAAGAGAACTTATCAAGAAATGCGGGGGGCACAAATAAATGCCCCCCGCCTCAGGACTGCTATCTGGTAAGAACCACTTTCCTGGTTACAGTTGAATCTTCCGTCCATACTCTCAAGAAGTAGATTCCAGAAGTCACTCTGTTACCGCTGCCGTCAATTCCCTGCCAGGAAACGGCATGGGTTCCAGCGGCGAATTCCTCCGACGTAATTGTCTGTATCTGTCTGCCGGAAAGGTCGTAAACGGAAATGCTCACCTCTCCCGCTTCCGCGAGAGTAAAGGGAACCGTAACCTTAGAGGAGAAGGGGTTAGGATAAACAGGATCAACAGATAGAGGCTGCATTGCTGACTCTCCCCCTTCAATCCCTGTAAGCGGAACAGCATAGATCTCTATATCATCGATATTCCATCCGCAGTAGACCCAGCTTCCGTCGGTGCTTCCCATGGTCCAGCGGATGTATACCTGAGGCTGGTTATCTGCCACGGTCGAAATGTCGTAGCTCTGCTGTACCCAGCTGTCGTCCTCAACGACATCATCGTTTGCCCACACATCAGTCCAGTTGGTACCATTGGTGCTGACCCGTATATAGGCATGATCATACTCGTGGGATTCAACGC
>JAUVUL010000385.1 GCA_030600975.1 Candidatus Aegiribacteria sp. | reverse complement strand
CTGATGCCGGGTTCAGGCTTCTTCTTCTCACCCTTTGCAAGCTGATCAACACCGATAGAGGCATCATACTCCGTCCGACTATCAGATCTTGAGAGTACCTGGTAAGCCTCATTTATTGCCATATACCTTTCGGTAAGCTCAGTATCTCCTCCTGTAACATCAGGATGAAGTTTCCTCGCAAGGTCATGATAGGCATCCTCAATCTCATCATGTGTCACCTTGTATCTAATGCCCAGTATTTCGTAGAAATCCTGTGTTGAATTATCCTTGCTTTCAGGCATTCAGGATTACCTCAGAACGGTGAATCTTCTGCTGTCGCAGTTTCCAGCCGCGTCAAAGATTCTGGCGGTATACACTCCCGCCGGTATTTCACCGGGAACAGCCCAGATAAATCTGTCAGTTCCTCCTGCAAGTTCACCGGCTTCAAAGGAATGAACAATCCTGCCGCTTGTGTCATAAATCGTTACGCTGACATTTGAGAACCCCATAGAAGTGATTCTAAAGGAAGCACTTGATAACACAGGGTTAGGGTATATGGAATTAAGCGAGAACAGGGGTTCAATTCCTGTTTCACCCTCTCCACTGATTCCAACGTAGCCCAGAGACGCCATACAGAATATAATATTCATCGGACGGCACTCGTTACATATTCTTTCTATTTCCAGTGTATCATTCTGCGAACCCCAGAAACCGTTATCGTCAACCTCCGGTGTCATGGCGTATATCATTGGTACATCAGTACCACTGTAGGACCAGTCGTTATTCTCCCCGTTGACGGTGTAAAGTATCTGCCATGCAGTACCGTAGTTGTAATTGTTCACTGCCGTCATGGCATCGGCCCAGCCTATGAACATATCATTGTCCGGCGCAAGAATCTCATCGTACCCCCAGGGGTAAAGCAGCATACCGCCGTAAGTATGGTAATTCATCGCGGCAATAGGTTCAAGACCGATTATGAAATCCCTCTGAACCTGGGTTTCAGGTTCTGAAAATGCTGAGATTCCGCGGTAAGTTTGATCGCCTGGATAGGGGCTTGATCCATAGTCATCGTAGCCCCACATGTATCCCCAGTTCCTGTTAAGGTCGACCCCATCACCAAGGGTGAAGTTCATGTTCTTTCTCTGATTTCCACCGTTTGGCATGTTGTACAGGTAACCATCGGGATTGGCGACGGGAACGAAGTAGACGGTTGAATTGTCAAGTATATACGCCGCCCTGGTATCACCGCCGTCGTAGTTGCTGGTAAGCCACATCGCGAAGTCTATGAGTACCGAATTACCGCCGGGTTCCCGGGCATGGATAAGTGAAGTGAAGTAGATGGGCGGTTTGTAGCCTGATGTCGGACTGGTCATTCTGATCATGTATATGTCCCGGTACTCATAGGACTTCCCTATAGTGACAGGTGTATCCACCAGGTCACTGTAATTGTCGGCAAGCGAGCACCAGAAAACCCAGTTCTCTTCAGGATCGTAATAGTAACCGGCTCCCTTTGAATTTTCCGGAAGCAGCTCTCCCCATTCCCTTGGAAGAACCTCGTAGTCATATGAGAGAAGGGCAGCCTGATCTACATCTTCCTCCGGCAGCATGATATCAGCATATCCTCTTCGGATATCAACATTGGTTATGTCGTATCCCTTTTCTATCATATTCATTATAGATCCCCGAGAAACATCGTACAATCTTACAAGCCTATGTGCCGAAACAACAGACACGAATACAATAATTGTAAGAACCAAAAACACATATTTCACTATGATCTCCCTTGTGAAGATTGACTTCAGTTGCTTCAGGGCTTAGAATTCCTCCCTGCTGACAGAGTATAAACAGAATTCGAGTATTACCAAATTTGTGAAAGGAGTCTCCTCTTGGCAAGGAGCAAGCAATCGCTTAAACGTAGAAGAACTGATATAGTTAAGGCACACAGGAACCGCAGTAAGATGCGGGAACTCAGAAGTGCTATCAGAAGTGTTAATGAATCAGAGACACCTGAAGACAGGGAAAAGGCCATGCGCAAAGCTCAGAGCCTTATTGACAAAGCATCCAGGAGTCATCTTCTTCACCGGAACAGGGCTAACCGACTCAAGCATTCTCTCATGTAGTATAACGGACCCTCCATTTTACGGAAGGTCCGTTCTCTGCACTTTATTCGATCTTCCCGGCACCTGCAATAATTGAATACATTGACGTCTTTTGTTCATTTGTTAGATTACTCTAACAGAAATAGAGGTGTCTATATGCCCAACATCAGTAGCGGCATTACCGGGTCACTTGAAGATTACCTTGAGGCCATTTACAGGATACTCGGCAGGAGTTCAGTAGCGAGGGTCAGGGACATCGCTGAGGAACTGGATGTAAGCCCGGCTTCCGTTACGCCCGCCATGAAACGTCTTGCCGAAAAACAACTGATCAGATACTCAAAACGCAACTATATAGAACTTACCGAAAAGGGTCTCTTCATAGCACGTCGTACTCTGACCCGTCACAATCTGCTCTCCCGTTTCTTTACGGAAATCCTTGGAATTGACCGGGAACAGGCCGATAACGACGCGTGCGCAATGGAG
>JAUVUL010000032.1 GCA_030600975.1 Candidatus Aegiribacteria sp. | reverse complement strand
TCTTCATTATCCATTTCAGTTTCGATATCTTTTGAAATAGGTAATACTTTCTTCAATACCTTAAGAGATTTTCCGAATTTCTCCTCAACGTTCAACTTTGCACCATTCAGCATATCTGATTCACTAAAGTCAGTCAGTTCTGCAAACCGGGCCAGATATTCTCCTGCACGACGGGATGCAATATTTATCACGGCCTGATTCAGTATACCGAATGAATTCAGTCCTGCAATAAATGATGCAAAGAAAATACTTTCAGCTTTAAGTCCTCTTTTATTAACATTCTCCTGAAATTTCGTATCTGGTGTCATTGTGTTTCCTTTCACGATTTTATGATCATTTCTAACAGTATAAATACTGAAAAATTGCATACAGCTTAATCAAACAGTTGACAATGGAAGACACGTTTCACCTCAACTGCAAAGCAGCCCCGAATAACGATCCAGCAAATGCTATCCAGGCGTGTTTTCATATCCAATGTAAGAATACCAAGTATAATCCTGTACTGTCAATACAGAGAAGATTCGGCGAACACTTTCAGTGACATCTCTGAACTCTTCGTAACGGGTATCCAGCAGTCGGTACGATGAGAAGTATCCGGTAGTCCCGTGCGGGAAGGATCAGACGTTAAAACGGATTTCTATTAAATCGCCGTCTCTGACAGTGTAATCCCTGCCTTCGATTCTGAGTTCTCCCTTTTCCTTCAGCAGCGTTCTATCCGGGTACTCGTGATACAGCTCCCATGGTATGACAACTGCACGAATAAAGCCTCTCGCCAGGTCGGAATGGATGGCTCCAGCAGCATCCAGAGCGGTTGAGCCTCTCCGAATGGGCCATGCCCTTGTTTCATCCTTTCCGATGGTGAAGAAGACTATCAGATCAAGCGTGGAATACGATGCACTGATAAGGCGGGAGAGCCCGCTGGAGGAATAACCCATGGATTCAAGAAAAGGTGCCTGTTCACTTTCATCGATCTCAGTCAGTTCAAGCTCGAAGCCTGCGTCAATACCGAGAAGGGTTCCTCCATGTTCCGATACCGCAGCAGAAAGTTCTTCATCCGGAGTTATGGGATCACCCATTCTGTTGGAAACAACTATCAGAGGTTTGAGTGAGAGAAGGGCGTAGGGAGTTAGAATTGCTACCTCACCTTTATCAAGCTCAAGAATTCGCAGAGGGCTGCCGCTCTCCATGTGCCTTTGAAGGTTTCCAAGAAGAACGGCTTCTCTGGATTTACCTTTGCTCTCTTTGATAAGGCGAGCCAACCTTTTTTCACACAGGGCCATGTCGTTCAGAATGAGTTCCGATTCGATCTCGTTAAAATCGTTCACGGTATCGCCCAGGGCGTAATTATCAAGGACTACTGTCAGTACTGCTGCATTCCTGATTAGAGTCAGGTTCTTCGATGAGAAAGCCGGCGAGGGAATATCGAAGAATACGACTGTAGCATTGATTTTCTTTTCCGGGTTGTGGATTTCCTTAAGAAAGTCCAACCTGTGGTCGGGTACCTTTACCGTGAGAGGTTTGCCTGTTTCAGCATCCGGGGAGCCCGCAAGTGCTCGGAACAGAGTGGACCTGCCGCAGCCCGGTTTTCCTGCAAGGGCTATTTTCACAGGTAATTCCTTTCTACATTAAATAGAGAGGGAAGTATAATACCTATTCGGTGAAAACCCTTACTTTATCCCCATTGGCGCTGTCCACATCAACCTGCAGATCTCTGAGCGCTTCGATAAGTTCATCTCCGTTAAGCTCTGAGAGCTGAGAAAGGTCGAATCCGTGGCTGCTCATCTGTTCAACCGCATTGCCGGGAACAAGGGCTGAAAGCTTGATACCGGTCTTTATCAGGCTCAAGGGTACCCTTACGTTAACCTTGTCACCGTCGGCGGAGTCCACCACTACTCTCAGGTACCTGGGAGTCCTTTTTTTAATTTCCCCGGATTCCGTTTCACTGACCTCTTCTTCAGCTGTATCGGGATTCTGAAGTTTCGACAGAAGCGCTGTGGCTTCCTCCACGGAGATCTTGCCGTCGGAGAGCATTTCCAGAATCTTTTTGTGAGAATCGTTCTTCATTGTATTCCCCCTTTCTTAGGGTTATATAAATTTTATCAATATGTTTTCAGCACCAGTATCGACCTTTACTTCGGTTCCATGAAGGTTCATCAGCAACATGAGAACCCTCCACGATTCGCTGGCAGCGCGCATTGGATAACTGTCAGGGTCGAAGATCAACCCGATATGCCCCACGAACCATCCCAAAAGAACAAAGGGTGCCAGAAGGCACCATACGAGGAACCAGGGCAGCGGGATGAAGAATCTCTTTATTCTGAGCAGGAGTATGCAGGCCGGCATTATAGTTCCTCCATAGCTTCCGAGAAGGAGATATCTCCCCGTTCGAGTTTTTCAAGGATCTGGCTTTCCATGTTTTCCGTCACCTCCATAGTTGAATCCAGCCTCTTTATCAGATCTGCGATACGAGCCCTTGCAGTAGGATAGCTCACATCAAGGAGTTTCTGAATCTTCTTTATCGAGCCGTAACTGCGCACAAATGCGATTACAAGCGCCTGATCTGAGGCAGACAGCTGGGCTAGAATGGAAACCGAGAATTTCCCCTCCATCCTGATATCACAGTACTGGCATTCACAGGTAACCGGTGTCATCGGTTTCCCGCAGTCAGGGCATTTAGCATTACCAATATCCATATGTAACCTCCAGTATCTTAAAAAAAATATATAGAAACTTCAGAAAATGTCAAGTATTGAATCATTTATTTAATATTGAAACCACTTGTTCCCCTCCTCCTTGACTCTGCTCCACCTCGTGGTTCTATTGCCTATAGAACAACCCGGGAGGACTGATGAGAAGGATAATTGCGGTGATTCTTGGAGGAGGAAGGGGAACCAGGCTCTTTCCCCTTACCCGCGACAGAAGCAAGCCTGCTGTTCCGATAGGCGGCAAGTACAGGCTTATAGATATCCCGATTTCGAACTGTATCAACGATCAGATCAGGCATATGCTTGTCCTTACACAGTATAACAGTGAGAGCCTTAACACACACGTGGCACGTACGTACAGATTTGACAGGTTCACCCACGGTTTTGTTTCCATTCTCGCAGCCGAACAGACCGATGAAAACAAGGAGTGGTTCCAGGGAACCGCTGATGCGGTCAGGCAGAGCCTCAAGTACATCAACAGCCAGCATCCGGATCTGGTCCTTATACTCTCAGGTGATCAGCTTTACAGAATGGATTTCAGAGAATTTGCAAGGTGCCATGAGAACAGTAATGCTGATATTACCATCGCAACCAAACCTGTTACCGCTGCTGAGGCTCCCTCAATGGGTATTATGAAAGTGGGCAGTAACGGTTTTATCACGGAGTTCAGGGAAAAACCGTCGGAAGACGAACTGGAAGAGCTGATGAGCGCTCAGGAAGGAACCACCGTTTCAAGGTCCTATCTTGGAAGCATGGGTATCTACATGTTCTCTCCCGATATTCTCAGGGAAGTACTTGAGAAGGAGCCTGATGTCATTGATTTCGGAAAGGAGATCATACCGCATTCCATAGGTTCATACAGAGTAGTTTCACACATGTTCGACGGCTACTGGTCCGACATCGGAACCATCTCCAGTTTCTTCAAGGCCAATCTGGATATGGCGCGACCCGACCCGGACTTTGATATGTATACAAGTTTCTCGCCGCTTTATACACGGGCAAGGGCTCTTCCCGGGGCAAGAATTAATAACTGCAGGATGAATAATACGATCATATGCGATGCTTCCGATGTAAGCGGAGTATCGTTCAGCGATTGTATTGTGGGGTTACGAGGAAAGGTTCGAAGCGGGACTGTGATGGAAAGATGCGTATTCATCGGTTCGGATTACTGGGAGGGTCACTACCTTGACCCAAGGAATATTCATAGTGAGATGCTGCCCCTTGGAATCGGGGAGAACTGCATCATAAAGAACGCGATCATCGATAAGAATGCCAGAATAGGTGATGGGTGCAGACTTGAGAACAAAGAGGGTATTCAGGAATACTCTTCGGAACTTTTCTGTATTCGCGACGGCATCATTGTCATACCCAAGAATACCATGATCGAGCCTGGATTCGTGATCTAGCCCTGGTTCCGTTTTACTGTCAGTGTCAGTAGAACAGCATTCCTATCTGAATCGATTTCTCTCATTGAATAGACTGTACCAAGAGTGGAAACCACAATCTCCTTGGCAGCGAATCCGCCGATAAACGTAACATCGGTTTTCCAGTCAAATCCCATGAGAGGTTATACTTGAGCTTCTTGAAGACAGATACAATGTCCGCTCAACAATAGTTGCATCTCAGATATCACCTGAACGTCGAAACTGGAAAAACAGAGGAAACTGAGTGGCAACTTTGGAGCGGAATCGGTGGCCAGATAAAAACGGAATCGGTGGTAGAACTCACCGGGCTGAGCAATATTCCTTCCTCATCTGGCGTTCTGTAGGTGCATTGCGTATAACACTACTGCAGGTAATTTCTTTCGGGATCATCTTCCTTTCGCCAGTACTGATTATATCCAATCCTCAAAACCGGTATTGTCACTGAGCCGTAACCCTGAGGTTCCCCGGTTTCAGTATAATCAGCCAGAGGCAGCCGTAAAACTTCATGGGGGCAAAGCTCATTGTATGCTAATTCTCCATTATCAATCACATAATCAGAGCCGTATGAAGCATATGGAGCTACAATCTTTCCTCCCACGATATATGCGGCTGAATCAGCTGCAAGTACAAGATGGTTACCCTCTATATACCATTCACCTGAGAGTTCCAGGAGTCTTGCCGCACCATCCATCTGGCTTTCCCGGAAAACGAACCTGCTGTCCGAATAGAAAAAATAGCGCTCCGACCATCCTGAAGCGACGTAGGGATGTCTGTGCCAGAAACCAACCATTTCATCTATACCCGGGAGTTCAGTTTCACAGGATTCCAATCTGCTCTCATAAAAGAGTATCAAATCGATGTTCCATTGATCGGTATCATTAAGCAATTCGCTGACATCATTGCTTCTCGGTTCAAACCAGTCGAACTGCTCAAAGTGATCAAGAATTGTCTCATTATCGAAAGTGTATCCGTACTTTGCATAAATTGCATTCCTCAGCAGCATTAGTTCATGCGCATTCAGGGATGCCACCTGAAAATCCGAAAGTCTGAAATTCAGAATTTGTATGTCACCCTGATAAATTACATCATCTCCAGCATAAAGATTCGCCTTTACTTCCGAGCGAAGTTCGTACACGCGGATTGTCTCTTCATCAAAAGCATACCCGAAAACGGGAAGGAGAAGAATGGTGCATAATAGTGTTATCCTCACTGCCATTATAGTCTCCTTGGTCTTTAACAATAGGACAATGGATTTTCCGGGATTCCACAACTTGCTGCCGAAACAGCCCATTCGTCCCAATAAACCTCCGAATCCTGCCTGAAACTGACAATACGACCTGGAACATCCGCAGTCAAACATCGTTGCCGGCGGATATACACTGGAATACACTGGAGCCCCGGTGTCAGGATGGTAGTTGTTGGGGGGTCCTCAATGAAAGATAGAGCTGTCTTCTGCAAGTGTCCGTAATGGAACCGCATCCACCTGCGCGGATAAAGAGTACCGCCTGGTCCCCGGATAGAGCACTGCAACCTTCTGAAGCTCCAGATCTTCCAGGGCTATACGAATCGAGGGTGTGAGTTTCGGTGCATCCGCCCGCTTGCACTCGACTCCGAATAGTTGACCGCCTTTCTGCAGGATCAGATCGATCTCGGCGCCCTGATGTGTAGCCCAGAAAAAGATACCATCATTTGGTTCGACGCTCAGTATCTGCTCGATTACGTATCCCTCCCAGGAAGCACCCACTTTCGGATGAGTGAGAAGGCTCTTCATGGAACCGATACCGAGCAGTTGATGCAGTATCGCGGTATCACGGACATAGATCTTCGGAGACTTCACCTGACGCTTGCGCAGATTGGCACGGTAGGGCTGTAGCTGCCGAATCATGAATGTATCTGTGAGAAGGTCGAGATATCGCCGAGTGGTTGATTCACTCACACCCAGGGCACGTGCCGACTCTGCTGCGTTCCAGATCTGCCCGTGGTAGTGCGCCAGCATCACCCAGAAGCGTTGCAGAGCCATCGCAGGAATGCGTACGCCCAACTGCGGCAGATCCCGCTCCAGGAGGGTCAAAACGAAACTCCTCCGCCATGCACTGCTTACAGATTCACTGGCAGCCAGAAACGAGAGCGGAAATCCTCCGCGCAACCACAGATCCTGCTCTGTTTCGATTCCCAACTCCATAAGAGAGAAACCGCTGATAGTAATCCGCTCCATGCGACCAGCCAGGCTTTCCGAGGTCTGACGCATGAGATCACCCGACGCGCTACCAAGAATCAGAAAGCGAGCCGGTGAGGGTCGGCGGTCAACCAGGACACGGAGTATCGGGAAGAGATCCGGTCGCCTCTGGACCTCGTCGATCACGACCAGATTTTCCAGCGGTCCAAGTGCGGTCATGGGTTCATCAAGACGTGCCAGGCTAGCAGGATCCTCCAGGTCGAAGTAATTGACGGAATCCGGGTCCAGCAGTTGCCTTGCCAGAGTTGTCTTACCGCTCTGGCGCGGACCGACCATGACTACAACACGGCTTCGGGCGAGCGCGTCCTTCAGTCTTCTCAGTATTGCCTTGCGCTGAATCATACAGGGATTCTACCATGAATATCCGTCATGTCAAGACGGATATTCATGGTATAAGCAATAGGAATTTAGATTCCCCACCGTTCCGGCAAACCTCCCGAAAAAGCATATCTGTCTCAATATCACACAATTTTCCTGTCTGAAATTAACCATACTGTCCAAAACACCCGTAGTCCAACATCGTTGCCGGCGGATATACACTGGAATACACTGGAGCCCCGGTGTCAGGATATACGTCTCCGTGAAACCGGATCCATGAATTATTACCCAACCTCTATTTCAGGAAACCAGTAAAGCCAGAAACCAGTGGTTCCTGGAGAGATCTACAGAAACCAGCTTGATTGTACATCAGCGGTCCCGAGCATATGCTCGGAAACCATAATGACTCAAAACCAGTGGTTCCAGGGAGATCCCGGAACATCGTCCTGCCATGGAACGTAGTCTGCACAAGGTTCGCATACCAGTTCCAGAGGCTCTGGAGGGGGTCTTGGGTCTTCCCAGAGATCAAGATGTTTCAGGATGCGCCTGATAACCAAAGGCTGTTCAATGAAGGAAATAACTGTCATCTGTCCTCCGTACTTCGGGCACTTGAGGACATCGACATCCCAGACCTTCTTCAGAAGCACAGCCCACAGCTGTCTTTTTCGGGATGTGGGATGTTATGCGGGCTATCCACTCCAGGGAATCGGAAACATCGAAGTTTCGGGCAAGGGCACAGTTGTTTACTTATCAGGTCAGTAGAACAGCATTCCTATCTGGTAAACAGCTGTCGCGACTATCGCCGCAGCACCTGTTGTGTAGACGATTGCGAATCCCGCCCATTTCCATGAACGTGTCTCACGCTTTATGACAGCGATGGTGGCTATACATGGTATGTACAGCATTGTGAACATGATAAGGGCAAAGGCCACTACAGGATTCCATCCTTCCTCATCGGTCAGCCTTTCCGAAAGGGATGATGAATCATCGGCGTCAATTTCTCCCATTGAATAGACTGTACCAAGAGTGGAAACCACAATCTCCTTGGCAGCGAATCCACCGATAAGCGCAACATCGGTTTTCCAGTCAAATCCCATAAGTGGTTTCGTGATGCTTTCGAATGCCCTGCCGGCCCTTCCCGCGACGGAATACGACAGTCTTGCCTGCGCAAGTTCGTTGCCGGTCAGGGATGACACCTGATCAGCCGGCAGAGTAGGGAATGTCATCAGAGCCCACATCACAACTGAAGCAAACAGGATAACGGTTCCAGCCTTTCTAAGATATAGCCACGTTCTTTCCCACATGTGTATGAGGAGACTTTTTATTGATGGAAGCCTGTAGGGAGGAAGCTCAAGAACGAATGAGGTTGATTCACCCTTCAGTATGGTGGAACGCAGCATCTTGGCGGAAAGTAATGCGAATGTCCATGAAAGGAGGACAAGCAGAAACAGCATCAGGCCTTCATGGGCTGAGAAGAAGGCTGCTATAAGGAGGGCGTATATCGGAAGTTTTGCGCCGCAGTTCATGAAGGGGACAGAGAGTATCGTGGCGATTCTTTCCCTGGGATCCCTGAGTGTTCTGGCGGCCATTATGCCCGGTACTGCGCATCCACCGGTAATTCCACCTGATACGATGAAGGGTACGATGGAATTTCCGTGAAGACCGAATTTCCGGAATATCCTGTCCATCAGGAATGCTATTCTGGCCATGTAACCGGTGTCCTCGAGAATGGATATGAAAAAGAACATAAACATGATAAGGGGCACAAAACCGACTACACCTCCGACACCGTCGATGGCTCCGCTGACTACCATTGATCTGATGAGCCCCTCTGGCAGAACGTTCCATGCGACACTGTGGAGCCAGCTGAAGAACCCTTCCATCAATGCGATAGGTATACTGCTTATGAAGAATGTGAATTGGAAAAGACCGAACAGTACTGCAGCCATGACAACAGGACCAAGAAAGGGATTTGTCAGAAACCTGTCTATTTTGTCCGAAAGGTATACTCTGTTCAGCGATGAATTGCTTTTTATCCGTTTAACGACACCGGCGACAAATCCGTACCTGTGATCGGCGATAACACCCTCGGTTTCATCGTTCATCTCCCTGAATACTCTGTCCGCCAGATCAGCTGACATGTCTAATATTTCATCTCCTGCGGACGAATCCAGTTTTTCAATCCTGCTGATCGTATGTGAATCCTGCTCCAGCAGCCTCAGTGCAAGCCATCCTGGAGGTACCATATCCGTGAGGAGTTCCGTTTCCCTGATTTTCTTCTCCAGTATCCGCAGAGCATCATCTGATGCCTGTCCGTAGGAGAGGTCTATCGGGACCCAGCTGGCTTCTTCTATTGCGATGCTCAAAGCCTTCTGCAGAAGTTCATCGGAACCTGTTCCCCTGTTGGCTATAGTACGTACTACAGGTATTCCCAGTATTCTAGAAAGACCTTCCGAATCGATCCTTATTCCTCTTGCTTCAGCTATATCGATCATGTTAAGAGCGATTACTACAGGTACTCCCAGCTCCATAAGCTGAGTTGTCAGGTAGAGGTTTCGCTCCAGGTTGGAAGCATCCACAACATGGATCACAACATCCGGATGCTGCTCCAGAAGGTAATCCCTTGCGGCGACCTCATCGGGGGAATAGGGAGTAAGGCTGTAGGTTCCCGGCAGGTCGATGACTTCAACGGTGAATTCGCCCGATACGGCTTTACCTTCCTTGATTTCCACCGTGATTCCGGGGTAGTTCGCCACATGCTGCTTTGCGCCGGTAAGTGCATTGAATATCGAGGT
>JAUVUL010000016.1 GCA_030600975.1 Candidatus Aegiribacteria sp. | reverse complement strand
TATGCATGCTTTTCAGGAGCTTTATTACACTCCCGATAATTCAGCTTTGATAATTGCCGGCGATGTCGATTATGAAGAAGCTTTCAGACTCGCAGAAGAGCAGTTCTCCGGCTGGGAGTATGGAGGCAGGAGCAATTACGACAGTCTCCCGAGGCTTATCAGAATTGAGAGGGACACTACAGTCTATGTGGACAGTCCCTCAGGTGCAGGATACGTTTCAGTGGTATACGAAGGGCCCTCGATATCTACAGATCCCGGAGACAGTTATCCGGCAGACGTATGGGGTTCTTACCTTTCCCTCATGAGCAGAGAATTCTACACCGACCTGGTTACCAATGGACCCTTCATCAATGTGTACGGTTCTTACTATACGCAGCGCTTTTCACCTTCGATAACCTTTGCCGGAATGGTGCCGCCTGACAGAGCTGAAGAGGCACTTGATCTTCTTCTCGAGGAAATCCAGCAGCTTCAGTCTCCCGATTATTACGATGAAGAGGGTATCGCACTCGCGAAAGAGGAACTCTACCGTCACAGGATTCTGGCGGAGGAGACTTCCAGAGATGTAGCCGTGGAATCCATGCCATTCTGGTGGGTAGTTGCGGGCAGCCTGGATTATTACGTTACCTACCAGGACAGTCTTGAAGTTGTAGAAACGGAAGACATAAGTGAATTCCTTGAAACCTGGATCGTGAATAAACCCCGTGCCGCCTTTGTACTGATGCCTCTTAACGGAGAGGAGAACCGATAATGAAGATCATCTGTCTTGTAGTTGCTGTTCTGCTTGGTTCGGTGTATGCATCGGTTCCCGAGGATGTGGAGGAGTTCACTCTATCCAACGGCATCCATGTCATCACCAGAACCATTGACAATAACGAAATAGAGGGCGTTTCCCTTTTCATAATCGGAGGTTCCAGTGCTCTGACGGAAGAGACTCAGGGTCTTGAACGGTTTTCCCTTGAGTGTGCCATGATGGGTTCAGAGGATTATCCCGGACCGCAATGGCGCGAACTGATGGACAGAACGCATGCTGAATGGACCAGCAGTTTTAACTACGATTACAGCAGGTATCACCTTAGATGCATATGCGAAGATCTGCCGATCCTCCTTTCTGCATTCGGAAACTCTCTCCTGAGCCCTGAGCTTGAGGAGCAGGCATTTGAACAGGTACGCACAAGTACAATTCAGGACCTCCAGGAGAAGTACAACGATCCCGACAGCTGGATATGGTTTGTGGCCAACGATGCATTCATGCCCGGACACACATACAGGCGGCTTCCCGATGGTACGGTTGAGACAGTATCCGGCTTCACCCGGGAAGATGTCTCGAATATGCTTAACGAAAGAATACGCTCAGGGAATCTGCTTATTACGCATGCCGGACCTACAGAACCTGAAGATCTGCGGAGTATATTGGAGCAGGCCTTCGGAGATATCCCGGAAGGCGGACAGGAATACCCGCAGGTTGAACCCTTTACGCTCAACAGTGATACGATTGTTGTTCAGCATAGAGAGGTGCCCACAGCCTATGCCGTTGCTAAATTCAACGCTCCGCCCCAGGGCCATGAGGATCTTCTGCCTTTCCGTGTCGCTATGAGTGTTGTTTACGATCTCCTCTGGCAGGTTCTTAGAACCGACTATGCTTTGACATATGCAACGCATTCCGGTGCAACCAGATATAGGGAAAACTGGGGTTACATGTACGTCAGCTCTCCGCAACCCGTGCTTGCCTGCTCGCTTATGGCAGAAGTACTTGCAGACGTGATCGAGAACCCCATTGATGAAGATATTTTCAGGGGAACGATAGAGAAGAGTAGGACACTTGAGAACCTCAGAGCAGCCAGCAAGGACAATCAATGCTGGATGATGGGGAATTTTGAAATCTGCACCGGAACCTGGAGAAATGCCTACACGGTGTTCGATAATATATCGGAGCTGTCATCGGGAGATCTCAGTGCAGTACTGGACAGATGGATAGTATACGGAGGCTGGGGAATTATAGCTGACACAACGGTTGTTTCTTTTGAGCAGCTTCAGCCCTGGCCACTTAAATAGGGAGATTGCTATGAAGTATTGTTTAATGATTATCATTGTTCTTATCGTTGCTTGCGGTACAACGCAGCGTATTCAGGACGACTATCTTCAGTATACCGGATCGACTCAAGTTATGGCTGTCGGTACCCGCTCTGAAACAGTTGTTTTTGAGGACTTTGAAACCGGAGAACGGTTCGCCCTGGTGGGTGACCTTGCACGTGAACTTGTTCCGCAGTACGGCCTTCCAGTTATTATTACTGTCATCCCCACTGAAGAGGGCTGGTCAATGGATCCTGAACTACAGAAACTCGAGCTCATAGAGTACGTGATGATCGAATCAGAGGTGGGCGCATACGATTGATCATACCGGCCGGCAACATCTGCTGGTGAACTCATAGATTCTGAACGTTTCAGCTGAAGGGAAACTATTGAAGTCAGTATCTCAGAGAAAAAGTATCAGTAAATCCAGCCTGAAGCTTCTGCTCAAGAGGATACTCAAACATAAGAAAGCAATAGGCCTGGGGATTTGCACACTCATAATAGTGGACGCCATGCAGCTTATTGTCCCGACGGTTTTCCAGAGGGTTATCGACAGCCTGGTCAGTGGCATGGCAACCCGCTCTCTTCTGCTTAAGCTGGGACTTCTCATACTCGGGCTTTATCTGGTAATGGGTATCTTCCGGTTCTTCTGGAGATATCTTGTCATCGGTTCAAGCCACCGGATCGACAGAAATATCAGACAGGAGCTTTACGACCATCTTCAGACACTGTCGCCACAGTATTACGACCAGACCAAGGTGGGCGATATCATGGCCCATGCAACCAACGACATAAGTGCCGTACGAATGGCCACCGGTATTGCTACAATAGCAACGTTCGATGCAGTTTTTCTTTCAGTGTCCAGCATCACCATTATGGTTATCATGAACTGGAAACTGACCCTTCTTACCATGATACCGCTTCCTCTTATTGCTTTAATGATGCTGAAGTTCGGTGCGCTGATTCATAAGAGATTTGAATCTGTTCAGAAAGCTTTCTCCACCCTTACAGAGAAAGCCCAGGAATCCCTTTCAGGGGTGAGGGTCATTAAGGCTTATGGAGATGAGGAATCGGAGGACAGATACTTCTCTGAGAAGGCCGAGGACTGCGTCCTGGAGAATGTCAAACTCGCCCGGATATGGGGAATGTTCCAGCCGATGATCGGTGCCCTTGCCATGGCCAGCATGGCAATATTGCTTGGTGCAGGTGGCTCAATGGTTATAAAGGGAGTTATATCGCTGGGTGAATTCGTCGCCTTTTCCAGTTACCTGATGATGCTGATATGGCCGATGATAGCAATAGGATGGGTGGTCAATCTGCTTCAGAGGGGTGCTGCAAGTATGGACAGGCTCCAGAAGATTTTCACAACCTTTCCTGACATCACAGATGGTTCAAAGGATATTGAGCCCGACCCTGCCATATTGGTGAAGAATCTTTCCTTCACCTATCCGGGTACCGAGATAGAAGTTCTCAAGGATGTATCCTTCCAGCTGTCTGTGGGAGGAACCCTGGGCATTGTCGGACGCACCGGATCGGGGAAAACAACTCTTGTTGAGCTTCTGATGAGGCTGTACGACCCCCCCGAAGGTACGGTTTTTCTTGGGGAGGTTGATGTTCATGAAATGAAACTGGCAAACATACGAGGAATGTTCGGTTACGTTCCCCAGGAAACATTCCTGTTCGCCATGTCCATTGCTGACAACATTGCCTTCGGTAATAGCGACATATCCCGCGAAATGATAAAAGAACTTGCTTCCGTTGTTGATATCGCCAATGAGATTCAGGATTTTACCGACGGGTACGATACGACGGTAGGGGAGAGAGGAGTTACCCTCTCGGGGGGTCAGAAGCAGAGGGTAGCGATTGCCCGGGCACTTGCTGTCAATCCCAGGATACTTGTTCTGGATGACGCTCTCTCCAGTGTCGATACGGAAACTGAAGCCTCCATTCTAGAGCGGCTGAAGAAGGACATAAGCGATCTGACAAGCATTCTTATCGCCCACAGGATTAGCACCATACAGAATGCTGACAACATCATCGTAATGGATGATGGCAGGATAGTTGAGCATGGAACCCATCTTGAACTCCTGGAGCATGACGGATTCTATGCTGAGCTTTTCAGAATGCAGCAGCTGGAGGAAGAAGCAAAGAAGGAAGAAACCCCTGATAGTGAGGGGGGTGAGAGCTGATGCATGGCAATCCTTTTGTAGAAGATGCAGCTGGAGGGAAGATGTACGATCGCGCCCTTATCAGGAGACTGCTCCATTATGTAAGACCCCATCGACGCCTCATCTTCCTGGCCATGTTCTTCATGATCGTAACTGCCGGAATCGAATTGCTCATTCCCTACGTGACAAAAGTAGGAATTGATAATTACCTAGCGAAGCTTTATCAGATCTATTCGGCCCCTGTAGCAGTGTGTACAGAACTTATTGAATCGTCACAGGATACAACAGACTTTATTCCCGTTTTAACAGATACACTTCTGCTGGTACGGAAGGCAGCGCTCGACAGGATGGACCCCTCGCAACTGATTGAAATGGAAGATGCCGGCAACCTCTCAAGGGAGACGTATTACCTCTTCCCGGGGGACAGGTACAACGGTCAAACAGGCGAAATCATGGACGGATACTGGCTCGTACCCGAGAGAGAGCTCTCCAGTGTACCTCTTTCGGTGATAGTAGATGTCAGAGGTGATGATATCGCTGGTATAAGCAGGCTCGCATGGTTACTGGGTATACTGATACTAATAAGCCTTACGGCCGGATACGGTCATGTCATGACCCTGGTGATAGCAGGACAGAGATCCATGTATGATGTCAGAACGGAGCTGTTCAGGCATATACAGCACCTGTCACTCAAGTTCTATTCTCAGAACCCGATCGGAAGGCTTGTTACCAGGGTGACCAACGACATAGAAGCCCTCAACGAAATGTTCACAGCAGTCCTTGTGAACCTCGTCAAGGATGTTATTCTGATAGTCGGTACAGCCACAATCCTCTTTCTGCTGAATTGGAGACTCGCCCTGGTTTCCCTTGCTGTCGCTCCGGTTTTCATAATCATTACTGTGATTTTTCGCGTTAAGGCAAGGGGTGCTTACAGGACAGTAAGGAAATTCCTCGCCGGACTTAATTCAAGACTATCGGAAGATCTCAGCGGAATAAAGATCGTTCAGGTTTTCCGCCAGGAGAAAAGGCGGAGGGATGAATACCAGGAGACCAACAGAAATTATTTCAGGGCTAACATGAAGCAGATGGTAATCTTCGGTATCTTCAGACCTCTGATCGAGATAACAGCATCCGTCGGGATCGCTCTCGTACTGGTTTACGGTGGAGGCAACGTCCTCACCGGTGCTCTTACTATAGGTGCACTGGTTGCCTTCATAAGCTATGTAAGACAGATGTTCCAGCCACTGGCGGACATAAGCCAGAAATACAACATAATGCAGAGTGCCATGGCTGCGGGGGAGAGAATTTTTGCAATACTCGATACCGAACCTGAAATTGCTGATAAACCCTCTGCAAGGAATACAGTCCTGACAGGCGCTATTGAATTTGATAACGTGACATTCTCTTACGAAACGGACAAGAATGTTCTCCGTAATGTCAGTTTCAAGGTTGAATCTGGAAAGAGTGTCGCGCTGGTGGGTCCCACAGGAGCAGGGAAGACTTCCATAATCAGCCTTCTGTGCAGATTCTACGATGTTGATTCCGGTGGGATACTTCTGGATGGTAACGATCTGAGGGACCTGCCTGTACAAACACTGAGGGAGAGCATTTCAATAGTCCTGCAGGACGCCTTCATTTTCAGCAGGAGCATAGAGGACAACATACGTCTGGGACGTGACCTTACAAGAGAACAGGTACGCGAAGCTGCGGACATGGTTCAGGTCACACCCTTCATCGAGAAACTGCCGGAGGGTTTTGATACTGTCATGGCTGAAAGGGGAGCCACCCTGTCAACAGGGCAGAAACAGCTTATCTGTTTCGCCAGAGCCCTGGCTCACGATCCGAGGATTCTCGTACTTGACGAAGCCACGAGCAATGTTGATCCTGCAACCGAGCAGCTGATACAGAACGCCATAGAAGTGCTTATGAAGAATCGTACCAGTATCGTGGTTGCCCACAGACTCAGCACTATACAGAAGGCTGATCAGATACTGGTTATTGACGATGGAAGATTACTCGAAAGGGGTAATCATCAGGAACTGCTTGCCAGAAGAGGCATCTATTACAATCTCTACCTTCTTCAGTACGCAGCAAACGATAGTTCTTGATCCATGACTGACCTTCGATAGGAATTCTTAGAACCAGCTCCGGGGTTATGATGGAGTTACCGCAGAAGTATACTAACCACAGTAGTAGTTACGGCAGTTATCAAGGAATGGATGAAATGAGAGTCAATGGATTTCTGAGAACATCAGTAATAATCCTGTCACTGTTTCCGTTTATCCTGACCGGCTGCAGGCCTTTAACCTCGAGAATAAGTATTTACGATCGCTTCCGGGTGTCTTCTGACGATGTTATCACGGATATAGTAACAGGTCTTCAATGGAAAGTCGGTCCGGACAAGGATTTCGACTGGTACGATGCCGGTATATGGATAGAGAATCTTGGCGACAACTGGAGAATGCCCACACATAGTGAGCTTGAGGAGCTTTTCGATGCAGGTATTACTACTATGAGCTGGGGTCCCTTTGACAATACCGGCTGGATTGTCTGGTCCGTGGATTACGCTAGAAGGAATATGTCCTACCCGTTCTGTTTCATTCCAAACGATGTCTATCTGGACGTGCATGACGTGGTGCCATCCGGACAGCGGGTTTTTGCGGTGCTTTCACCTCCCGGTTACTGGATAATAGCCCTGTATCACACGCTTGTGGAAGGATGAGAATGAAGGAACACGCAACTCAGGTTATTGTCATGATGTTTCTACTTCTTCTTTCGCTGCTTATTCCCGGATGCAACCGTTCAACTGTGGGAATGAGCATCAGTAACAGATTCATGATGTCAGACGACGATGTGATCACAGACCTCATAACCGGAATGCAGTGGAAAGTGGGAACCGACTGGGATATTGACTGGGAAGACGCCAGGGAATGGATATATGGTCTGGGTGGTGATTGGGAAATGCCAAGTTACAGCGAGCTCAACGAACTCTGGAACGCTGGAATATCAGTAACCAGCTGGGGTCCTTTCATCAATTCCGGGAGATTCGTATGGTGCCTTCATTCCAATGTTCTTGGCAAGTCATATGAATTCAGTTTCGTTCCCATCGATCCCTTCGCCATGAATCCTGGCTCGGCGGCAACCAGGGTATTCGCTGTCAGGGTTTCCAGGACGAGACATATTGTTGCCCAACGTACATTCCGCAGTTTGAACCTATGAGATTTTCCCTGGTCTCGCCTATACTCAGGATAGTATCAAATCCCCAATCCCTGAAATCGGCCACAAGTTCTTCTGCTGATTCTGGATAATCAGGATCTATGATGCCTTCCAGCCCAAGATTCAGGGAAGAATGTGTCGGGTTAACAGGTGTCAGCTTAACCATGAAATAATCGGGTGAGAAGAGGTCTGCGATTACTGCCGGATTCACCGGATAACCTCTGACCGCTGCGAAATTCAGAGAAATCTTCCTGTCACCGGAACTGAAGAATTCCTCGCCCCATTCGCTCATTTCAGCGAAGCTCAATGTACTGCAGGGCACCAGTTCTTTCCTTGCATTTTCCGAAGAGGTATGGATGGAGAACTGCATCTGGAATCTGCCGCCAGTGTAAAGCCTGTTCTTTATATCAGTCAGATTTTCCCAGAAATCATCGCAACCCCGGGGTGCAATGGTTGATATACTTGGTAAGAGTCCCGGGGCATCGTAAACGAAAGGCAGTTCCTGCAGAACATCCAGAACGGCGGGATTGAAAGCAGGGTCACCCATTCTGGCGAATTGAATCTTGAACTTTGAAACAGGTACTTTACCTTCACTGTATCTTTTTCGTACCATGTAATCGATCTGGCCTATTATTTCCCCGAATGAGAGTTTTCCAGCGTAGAAGGTCCCGGCATCGCATATGGGACAGTTAACGGGGCAGCCTTTAAGTGTGGATACGATAAGTACCCATTTCTCGCTCTGAGGGATCGGGGGCTGGACCGATTCCACGAACTCTATAAGCTCACCGTCTTTAAGCTCGCCTATGTAAACGGTCGCGAGATCTGATTCTCCGCGCTGTCCTACGATTTTCACGATTCGCCTTTCCCTGCCTTCAGAAATTCTAATGCGTACAGTGCTGCCTGAATACCCTGACCTGATGCTATGGCAGCCTGTCCCAGACTGCCAAGTGAAGCATCTCCCGAAATGTACAATCCTTGAATCGATGTTCTAACATTTCCCCTGTCATGAACGAAGTCATTCGTAATCCGAGGCAGTCGGGGTTCCCTGCCCACGGCTGCAAGCACAGCATCCGTTTCCAGGGATATTCTCCTTCCGGATGATTCAACCTCAAGATGGATAATTCCTTCAGAACTGGATGCCGTTACGGGAACGGTATTATAAAGGATTTTAACTGCGCTGCGTCTTTTGATCTCCTTCCTGAGATCACCTGTGGCTTTCAGTCTGGAGCTTCTGACAAGCACGCTGACAGATGAGCCCGCATCTGAAAGGTTCAGCGCGTAGTCAAGGGCAGCCTCACCGCCCCCTACGATGACCGTTCTTTTCGGAGGTTTTTGTTTCAGCTCAAGAACGGATCTGTGTATTATTACATCTCCGTTGATCTTAATACTGAAATCCTTTGGAACCGTTCCCACAGTGACTATCACCAAGCGCGATCTGATGGTTTCACCGGTTCCGGATATCTCAAAGACACCTTCGCTCAGAACTATCGAATCAGCATGAAAACATCGTATCTGCAGATCGTGTGCTGAAACGAAGGAAATAAGCCTGTTTGCAAATACCGGTCCCGCAAGAGGTTTTTCGAGTCCGGGATAGTTCTCGATGAGTCTCGCCTCGCGGACGAGCCCTCCCGCTTTTCCGCTTGTATCAACCAGAATAACATTAAGCCCCAGCCTTCTGCACTGCACGGCTGCCGCGCAGCCTGCCGGACCCGCTCCGATAACAGTTACGTCATGCAAGGTTTTTTACAATCCGTGCTGCAGATAGAAGATGTGCCGGTGATAACCGCGAAACCGCTGGCGAGATTCTGAAGGCTTCCGATGTGAAGTTCCTCCGAGCTTGTCGTCACAGCGTCCGCAGGAATGTACACTTCGTACCCCCTTACGAACGCTGACCTTGCCGTCGTCTCACAGCACATCTGCGTCAGCACTCCGGTAATAAGAACCTGCTCCACATATCTGCTTCTCAGAAATTCATCAAGATCCGTATTGTGAAATGCATCATACGTATTTTTCTGGAAAACCTTCTCACCGGGGAGAGGGGAGAGTTCGGGGATGATCTCGGATTCCTGCTTCCCGCACCGGATAAAATCACTGAAGAATCTGCCAAGCATTCCAAGATCTTCAGAACTATTGTGGCAGTGTCGGGTGTAAACAACGGTTCCACCGATACTTCTCCAGTGTTTCAGAAGCATGGCTATTCGAGGAATGATCACTCCTGTCGAAGGCAGATATACCCTTCCACCGGGATCGGCAAAGTAATGCAGCATATCCACAACCACCAGGGCACACTTTTCCGGTTTCAGTATAAGGTATGGCTTAGGATGGGTGTACTTCTCTACCCGAACCAGCCATTCCGAGAGTTTATCATCGATATTATCGAGCGTTACGAACGGTTCAGTATACATGACTGCGAAGAATCAGAATTCCCTGATCAGACCAAGGCCCACACCTTGAGAGACCCATACGTTTCCGCCCTCAAACTCTGCAGCAAGCATCCAGCCGGACCCACTTCCAAGTTCCACCATTGTGCCAAGGGTATAGCTCATGATGCCGTCAGCGTTCAAAATGTCACTATCGTTGAAATTGATAAGATCAGCTACACCTAAAACAGCGTAAGGTTCGATAATGCCGAACCTTCTGGACAGAAACAACTTAATTTCGCCTGGAACGTATGCCCACATATCCAATCCCAGGGCAATATCTACAAGACTGTTCTGAGGTATTTGCAACTTACCCCCCCAGACTATCATAAAACCATTGTCATCGTCATTATTCTCATCGGATCCAATGAGCGCGGTAGCTCTGATATGAAGCCCCAGCCCGAACCGTGACGGAGCCGCCGGCCATCCTGTCTCAAGGATTATGCCGAGCATATTGAAGGTGTCATCTTCGCTGGCATCAAGTGTTGCGAAATAAGTAGCACCTACCTTCAAAGGTACGACCCTGGCCGTCTCGAATGTACCCATACAGCCTATGAATAGCAGGAAAGCCGCGGCCGCCGCAGTTATCACGAATAACCTATTCTTCATTTACATTATGCCTTTCTTTGACAGGACCCCTACTGTTACAGAATTAAAAACCAGG
>JAUVUL010000192.1 GCA_030600975.1 Candidatus Aegiribacteria sp. | reverse complement strand
GTATGGCTCGAAGAGATACAGGGGTGGATATCAGTCGTTCCCAGGTTTTCGCCCCTCGTTCCCATGGGGTTACCAGTGGACCTATCGCGCTGGCGGTGAACCAGAGTGCCATGGCGACCATTCCGGGGACAACACCCTCCGGTGAGACATTTCTGCCCATTTTAAAAGCGAGGAAGAAGAATACCGGAAAGAGAACCCCGAATATGAGAACGGGAGGTTTCAGGTAGTAAAGAAGCACGTTCTTCTTCAGAATCACCAGAGAACCGTGCAGCTGCCTGCGCCATCTGTTCCCATCCGATTGCACGCTCATTCGGAGCCTCCGTCCCCGGTGTAGTAAAGGAATACATCTTCCAGACTGGGTTTCCGGGTATTCAGCTGCTCAATCTCAAGTCCCAGGTCAACGGCAAGCACTGCCACCCGGGTGGCAACACTTCCCGGAGCTTCGGTGTACATCCTGAAGACCCCCTGATTGGATTCCATCCTGATAACGCCGGGAAGGGATTCCAACTTATCGTAAGGCGGTGTCTTCTCTCTGAATACCGCTTCCACGAAATGACGCTTTCTCACCATGGATCTAAGATTCCCGGGAGTATCGATTGCAACAATTCGCCCGTTATTGATGATTGCCACCCTGGAACAGATATCCCCGGCCTCAACCATGTTGTGCGTGGTAAGGAAAACAGTGAGGCCATCATCGTTCAGTTCCCTTACTATTTTCCTTATCAGCCTTGCGCTCTGTACATCAAGACCGCTTGTAGGTTCATCCAGGAAGAGTACTTCGGGTTCTGTAACAAGGGCTGTGCACAGCATCAGCCTTTGTTTGAGACCCTTTGACAGTTCGCGAGCCTTATTGTCTTTTCTGCTGCTAAGCCCCAGGGCTTCCAGAAGCCTTTCCCCTTCACTGATCCGCCTGTTTCGGGGAACCCCGTAAAGTTCAGCCATGAGCATAAGATTTCTCCAGACGGAAAGGTCGAGATACACGTTGGCCTGCTCAGGAACCACCGCTATATGCTCTCTTGAAAGGATTGATTCTTTCCTGATATCGTGGCCCTGAATCGTGGCGGAGCCGCTGGTCGGCTCGATAACACCTGTCAGCATTCGGATGGTAGTTGTCTTGCCGGCACCGTTTGGGCCAAGAAACCCGAAAATTTCCCCTCTGGCAACCTGAAAATCAATACTGTCGACAGCTGTTAGATTCCCGAACTTTCTCGTAAGTTGATTCACCCTGATAACAGGTTTCATTTCAGCCACTCCATCAATCATATATTTTTCCTGAATTAAAGTAATTCATAGCAATACAGAGAACACATTTTCTGAAACTACGCATACTCTCAAGCAGAACTATTATAATGTAATCTACTTCGGTCAATTCAGGTATTTCAATAACTCCGGGTGTTTCAAAGGTGACCCGGTTTATTCGGCCCAGCACAGGTTTGACATGGCAGGACTACCCTCGGTATCATTAGTTCAGGCAGGAAATTCGATTAATCTGCCTGAAGATGACAAGGTTTTCTGTTGCTATAAATCGTTATTCCAGAGGAGAGGATTCAGGTAACTTATCTCTTGAATATTTTAACTAAAAATACAGAATTAACTATGGGAGAGATGTTTTTAAAATACCTCAGTACACTGAACTCACCACATGATCTGGTCGACAGTGTGTTAATAGGTTTTTCAGAAAGATTATCTGATTATCTTGATTTCATTCGAAACAAAGACAGAGATGAAGATCCGAAATCTATAGAAATAGGAAGAAGACTTAGAGATCTTGGCGCTCCAATGGAATCCTATAAAATCATGCATGCGGATGCGTACTATTACAAATTCAGAGGTAATGAAAGAATGTTCTGGTTACAAATGTACCTGGCAGGGGCATTTGCTAATCTTGGATACCCGACAAAAAGCATTGAGAAGGAAGCCAGATACTTCTGTGAAGAATTGAAAAGAAAAGAAAAAGAACAGCCCTTCTTACCTTTGTTTCTTAATAATTACGCAGTTATACTGCACGTTTATCGAGAGCATTGCAGCGATGCGAATGAAATTTATCAGGAAGCTATTTCATTGATAAGAAAGATAAGCCCTGAGCAGTTTGAAAGTGTAGTTCTGGGAAGGAAATACCTCTGGGCACTCAAACTGATATCAAACGATTACACAGATTCATTGTTTGTTACGGACAGGACGATAAAGGATGATGAGGAATTAGAACGGGTATTAAATATTGGTGAAGAAAAAATAGAAGAAACCGAATCAGAACCTATTAAATTTCTCACCCTTCTGAATAAAGCAGAGGCAAAAGCAAGAATAGGTAAGACAGATGAGGCCGATGAAATTCTTGAGGGAATAATCAGAGATGTAGGCGAGACTACCAGAGGATTTGTAGAGCCGGGTTATCATCGAATAAAAGCTCTGGTAATGGCAAATAAGGGGAATGCGGAGAAGAGTATAGATTTAATGATCCGTTCACTGGAAGAGGCTGGATATTATGGGAACACGCTTTCGGAAACGCTGACTATGAGGGATGGTCTTCATGTTTACAACATTCTGGCAAGCAAAAAAGGACTGAAAGATCTTCATATTTTCTTCAAGGAAAAGGGGCTGTTTGAGTATCTGTTGAATGTTCTGAAAATAAAGGACTGGTACCTTGGCAGTGAACATACAGAGAACGTTAGAAAGACAGCTATGGGAATATCGGATGTATTGTTACTGAAACAGGATGAAACTAAACTTATAGGTACGTCCGCCCTGCTGCATGATATCGGGAAATGTGCAATTCCCTGGTACTCACTTAATAAGATTACACCATTGGATGATCTTGATTGGGAGGTACTCCAGGTTCATCCGGCAGAGGGGGCAAAGATGCTCAGGAAGCTCGGATTGGAAGAAGAAGCAGAGATTGCCGAGGACCATCACGAGAGAATAGATGGTCGTGGTTATCCGGAAGGTAAGAAGAATATCGATTTGAAAACAGAAATAGTAGCAATAAGTGATACCTATAATGCAGCGATTACACCAAACAGAAGGTACAGAATTCCCAAAATGCCCATGGACGTCATATATGAGCTCAAAAAGGGGAAAAAAGGTAAATTCTCTTCAAAGGTCATCTATGCTCTGGAGAAATGCATTCTGGAAAAATCCTCTTAATCCAATTCCTGCATTCAAACAGCTGTTTCCCGAGCACCGTGTTTACGGGTATATCTGCCCGGTCATGGAGCGGTACTGTACGGCTTCGGCAATATGTTCAGGCTTTATATCGGGGGAGTCCGCCAGGTCAGCGATAGTTCTGGAAACCTTGACTATCCGGTCGTATGCCCTCGCCGAGAAACCGTAAAGCTCCATCGCGGATTTCAGCAGCTTACTGACTTCATCACTAAGCTTGCAGTACTTCCTGACCAGCGGGGAATTCATGCCGGCGTTGCAGTAAAGCCCCCTGATACCGCGGAACCTTTCCGACTGGTACTTTCTCGCCCACATTACCCGCTTTCTAATGTCAGAGGAACAATCTCCGGTTGGCAGGTTGGATGAAAGGTCACGGTACGCGACAGGGGCAACATCTACATGGATATCAATTCTGTCCATGAGAGGCCCCGATATCCTGTTCAGATACCTCTGTATCTGGGGGCCGGTGCAGTTGCAGGAATGGCCAGGATCGGTGAAATACCCGCAGCGGCAGGGGTTCATGGCCGCGACCAGTGTAAAATTCGCAGGAAATGTCATTGTCATTGATGCCCTTGTGATCGTTACGGTTCCATCCTCAAGGGGCTGCCTGAGAACTTCAAGAACGTTCCTTCTGAATTCCGGGAGTTCATCCAGAAAGAGAACCCCGTTATGTGCAAGGCTGACTTCGCCCGGTCCGGGAATTGTACCGCCTCCGATCAGTCCCGCATCCGAGACGGTATGATGCGGTGAGCGAAAAGGCCGAGTCTCGAGCAGAGCACTGCCGGTTTCCAGAAGCCCGGCAACGCTGTGGATCTTGGTGGTTTCAATCGCTTCCTCCGGAAGCAGTGGAGGAAGAATGGAGGAAAGCCTTCTTGCAAGCATGGTTTTTCCGGATCCGGGTGAACCTATCATCAGTATGTTGTGGCCACCCGCGGCTGCCACTTCCAGAGCCCTCTTGGCGAACTCCTGACCCCTTACATCTCTGAAATCCGGTTCATGCTTTCCGCCGGGTTCTGCTGGTGCCGGTAAGTACCTGGCGGGCTCTATAGTTATTTTATTAAGCAGAAAGTCAATCACATCTCCCAGACTTTCAGCGGGATAGATATTCTGCCCTGCAGCAACCGCAGCCTCACCTGAATTTGAGACTGGAACTATGAATCCTGCATGTTTTTCCCTCCTTGAACGGTCAGCCATTGAAAGAACCCCGCGAACCGGCCGAATAGTACCATCAAGGGCGAGCTCCCCGACAAAGTAGAAACCCTCAATGGATTCCCTCGGGATTATTCCGGAAGCCGCAAGGATGCTTACCGCGATCGGTAGGTCGAACCCGGGACCCTCCTTCTTCCTGCCGGCGGGTGCCATGTTGATGGTCAGCTTCTTCCCCGGAAGCTTGAAGCCAAGATTGGCTATAGCCGACCTGATGCGCTGGCGTGATTCACGTACGGCGTTGTCCGGGAGCCCTACGATGGTAAAAGTAGGAAGCCCCAGTGACATGTCGGCTTCAATTTCTACCGGATATGAGTCTATTCCGAATACGGCAAGGCTCCGGGCGCGTGCAAGCATATAACTATCCTCTGTTCATCTACTAAGAGTTTACGCATTATTGAGAGGGAGTTCAAGCCCCAGGGTGTATCTCCCATCCATATTTCCCTGTTGCAGAAGGATGCAATTTGCAGGTTAAACATTTTCATCTCGCGCTTTTCTGTTTCTTTGCCGCCATCTATCTGCTGACATTCCGGGGTTTATCCGTTGGGGATAACGTCTATCATTACGAATTCGTGAAGAGCATCCTTCAAAGGCAGCAACTCTCGCTTCCCCTGAATAACGAATTACTTGCTACG
>JAUVUL010000357.1 GCA_030600975.1 Candidatus Aegiribacteria sp. | reverse complement strand
GTTCTTCAGGCAATATCACATATCCTGATGCACTCACCTGCTGGAAGGTGAGTGCATCAGGATATGTGATATTGCCTGAAGAACCATCGACTTGTATATCCGAGGAGAACTGTGAGTAGAAATAACTCAATAATGAAATTTCTGATTCTTCCGGGTGTCCTTATATTTGCCCAGACGAGTTACGGGTTGAGGCCGCTTAAGGGATACCCCGTTGTTCCTTCGGATTACGGCATTATTTACGATCCTGTTGTCTTTGAGACTTCGGATGGTTTCTCACTTCAGGGCTGGTTCTTCCCGGCGCAGGATACTATGGGGATTTCCAATCATCTTGTGGGAAGGCTGATGCCCGTTCCCGACAGTCTGAAACCGCCTTTGAGGCCTTACATGCTGGATGATGTCCGGGTAGGAGCTACAATTGTTATCTGTCCCGGTGATGCAGGGAACATGAGTCTTTCAATTCTGTACGCATACAACTTCTTTATAAGAGGGTTCAATGTCTTTACATTCGACTGGCGCGGATTCGGGGAGAGCGAAGACTGGCCCGTTGATCCGGATCTTCTGATATATGCAGAGTATCTGTGTGATTATGAAGCGGCGCTGGATTATCTTATTGCCCGTCCTGAGACGGATCCGTCAAGGATCGGCTTGCTGGGATTTTCTACAGGAGCATACATGTCATTCGCAATGGCGGACAGCAGGGACGATATTTCCGCCCTTGCCACCAGGGCCACTATAACCTCCTTTGACGATCTTCTACCCATTCTGGAGCGGCTTGATCCCGGCAGGGCATGGCATGTACCTGAGGATTTTCCCGACAGTCTGTTCCCGGTAAACGCAGCTCCCGACATTTCCATTCCGGTTCTTATGGTGGTAGGGCAGGAGGATGAAAGGACACCTGCATGGATGTCGCGGAGAGTGTGCGATCTTCTTGCAGGACCGGGAGAAATCTGGATTGTGGAGGGTGCCGGGCACGGAGGGATATCGGCACCTGAAATGGTGGCCTACAGTCAATTTTTTCAAAGGATCACTGAATTCTTCGGACAATACCTGTAAGCTTCCCGGGTGGTACAGAGCGATAGGAAATTTCTGAAGCAGTATATTCCAGTCTGAATGGAGGAATATGCCGGAAGATAAGAAAATGCTGGTTTCCCTCGACAGAATCGAGGAGGGAATAGCCGTTCTGGTAACACATGACGGCCATATGTGGCTCCTGCCTGCGGAGAATCTCCCGGAGGGCTCCAGGGAGGGTGATGTTCTCGATGTTATCCTGAGGAAGAATCCCGAGGAGACGGAGAAACTTGCAGGAAGGGTTCATGATCTTCAGCAGCGGCTTCTTGACCGGACAAGGGAACGGGATGAAACCCCAGGTCAGTAAACGGGAGACGCCGCGAATGGAATTGAGATGTTAACTTGAAGCATGCTGAGGGAAGACTCGTTCTGGTTGGAACGCCCATAGGGAACCTTTCTGATATGTCGGCAAGGGCAATGGAAGCGATAGAGAACGCTTCAGTAGTAATGGCCGAGGATACAAGGCGTACTGCAAGATTCGTGAATGACAGGAAGAAACTCTACAGCTACCACGATCATAACGTAGCCGGCAGGATACCGCAGATAGAGGAATTTCTGAGGGCAGGCGCGATTGTTGCCCTGGTCTCGGACGCTGGTATGCCCGGTATTTCTGACCCTGCCTATAAGGCAGTAAATGCTGCCATCAGAGGAGGTCATAGCATAGAAGTCATTCCGGGACCGTCAGCCGTTATAACCGCACTGGTGGCTTCAGGTCTTCCCGTTGACAGGTTCTCCTTTGAGGGGTTTCTCCCGAGAAAGAAAGGAGCCAGAATACATCAGATTGAAGAGATGTCCACGTATACCGGATCGATTGTATATTATATAGGTCCCCATCATCTCCTGAAGTATCTGGAAGAGATGAGAGGTGTCTTCGGCAATCGTCCCGTGTGTGTTGCACGGGAAATGACCAAGATGCATGAGGAATATGTACGGGGAAGCATAACGGATGTTTCTGAATATTTCGTAAACAGAAGAATCCGCGGAGAGATAACTCTGGTTGTAGGCGGAGCGGCACTGCCATTGGATTTCTTTAATTGACGATGACTTTTGCTGTTTCTATTTTACATTGCTTTACAGAACAAATCCAGGAGGTCTGATTAACCTGGAGAATTTAAAGAACGCCGGCAGAAAACTTCTGCATCCCCTTGTTGGACTGTTGGCAGCGCTTGGCATGGGACCCTTTTCCGTAACCATCCTTGGGCTTCTTATGACAGCCGTTGCTGCATGGTTCATATGGGATGGGAAATTCATTGTCGGAGTTGCGTTTTTTATTGTCGGCAGCATTCTGGACGCTGTTGATGGTGCGCTTGCGCGGAAGAAAAATGTGGTAAGCAAAGCTGGCGCGGTTTTTGATTCATGCTGTGACCGCATCGGTGAAATTCTTATTTTCGGAGCTATCCTTGCGGGAAAAGCTGGAGAAGCTCACCATGTTATGGTTTACCTTGTACCGGCTGCAATAGGAGGTTCGTACATGGTAAGCTACATCAGGGCCAGGGCTGAAGGTGTTAACCTTTCCTGTTCCGTGGGGGCGTTCACCCGGACAGAAAGGCTTATTCTGCTCATGGTCGGTCTTGTGACCGCAGGATTGTGGGGCACACAGGCTCTTGTGATTACGATGATCGTTCTTTCCGCGGGAACATGGTTTACTGCGGGACAGCGGTTCGCTAAAGTATTCAGGGACGGTAGAGAGATTTCACTGGATAAGAAATGAAATCTGGATCAACCGTTCAGTTATTAGTTCTAGCCTCCCTGAATGGATAGAACTAATGAAATCTGGATCAACCGTTCAGTTATTAGTTCTATCCATTCAGGGAGGCTACGAATGTCAAAAAAAGTAAGAGTCGCGATAATAGGCGTAGGAAATTGCGCCAGCAGTCTTGTT
>JAUVUL010000114.1 GCA_030600975.1 Candidatus Aegiribacteria sp. | reverse complement strand
TCCCAGTTTCTCTCAACTATATCAGCCTAATGATACAATATATTAATCTGTCCGGTCAATGCCACGGATTACTGATAAGCGTCATTATCTTTAATGAAGTAAGTTCTGGAACAAACTGAATCTCGTCCGGAATGGCACCTCCGGAAATCGCGCCAGGAAGCCTCTGGGATCGGTCGCGGCAGATTCTCGGGTATCCAGCTCTTCGAAGTTAGCATAGGCCATGTCCGGGAATGACATACGGCACATAGTTGTTTTTCCGGACTGTCTTGGGCCGGTAAGAGTCACAACGGGATACTGCCCTACCAGTTGTTTCAGCAAAGGTTCAGACTGCCACTGGATAAATTCTCGCATCTCAATCCCTGATTATTTAATGCGATTACAATTTTCAATCCTGGATCTACAGAAAACATCGATGCCCAGGAGTCAAGTCCCAAAGCTCAATCGTCTGGGATTTCCCCGGCTTTCTTAAGCGCGATCTTGGCCATTATCGGTCCGATGATCTCGAATACGATGCATGTTGCGGTAACCGTTGTTAGTACTGCTGTTCCGATCAGAGCACCGCGTTCGCCGAGACGAGAGAACTGCTGAGATACCACTATCGATAAACCGATTGCAACTCCGGCCTGGGAGAGCAATCCGATACCGAGGTATTTTCTTATAGTTGGTCTTGCCTTACCTATTATTGCCCCGAATCTTGCTCCGAAAATCTTGCCTGCTGACCTTGCGATGATATAAACAAGTCCAAGCAATCCGAGTGAGGGCAGCGATCCTATTTTGAGATGTGCTCCTGCAATGAAGAAGAAAAGAATGAATATGAGCGGCATCAGAGGGCGCATTCTGGTGGCAACCGAACTTGTCATGCTTCTGGAAGTGTTTGAAAGGACGAAACCCATCACCATCGGTGTGAGAATGGGGGAGAAGCCGTAAGTTATTGCCGACCCGACAGCCAGACATACGAATCCAAAGGTCAGGGCGGGGATATTGTTACGTGAACGTATCCGCGATACGAGTTTTGAATAGATAAATCCGAGCAGAAGACCAGCGGCGATGCTCAGGAGTATTTCCAGGGCGGGTTCTCCTGCTGTTGCCAGCAGGTCGGTAGATCCCCCCGTCTCAGATGCAAGCAGTGCTTTACTTGCGGCGGATGCAAATCCGAAGATCAGTATGGCAATACCATCATCGAAGCCGACAACAGCGTACATGGCCTGAGTAAGATCACCCTTTGCCCTGTATTCCTGGATAACTGCAACAGTACCTGCGGGAGCTGTGGCAGGAGCCATGGCGCCGAAGATCAGGGCGAATGGCCAGTCGCCCCCGGTAACCAGCAGTACAGCAGCGGTTACCAGAATAAATGCCAGAAGTGTTTCACAGAATAGAATCGCTGTAATACTCTTTCCAAGCCGCCTGAGAACCTTCAGATTCAACTCTGAGCCGATGCTGAAGGCGACAAAACCAAGGGCGATATCCGGAATGAAGGCCAGATGCTGAAGTATTCGTTCATCGAAAACCTTGAAGGCCGATACCCCCAGTATTGCGCCGGCGATCATAAAACCTATGAGAGAGGGAAGACCGGTTTTTCTTACCAGTTTTCCCGCGTAAAGGCCTCCTACAATCGCAAATCCAACAAGGGCAATGGTTGATACGGTCATTTTCAGCTTTCCAGAGAGCCAAAGACCGATTGAAGATCCGATACCGTGACCATTATATCGTTCCTGTCCGAAAGGGGACCGCAGATGAACTCTATATTCCTTACGATAGCATTTACAAGTTCATTCCTGACTACTGATATGATGATCCTGTTGAATTGATGTATGTCCGTATTCCAGAATCCTGCAAAGAATGGGCTGTCCATAAGGAATCTGGTGGATTCATGAGCATCCATTACCATGGACGAGGAAGTATCAACGGCGGCGAACACCTGAAGCAGCTCATCAAAAACACCTTCATCCTGGATAAAAACGTGTATCAATTTTTTGCCGGATCCTTCATCTAGAGATGTTTCCGGAGATATCCTGTCAAGAAGGATTTTCCTTGCATCATCAGTTGTCGAAGCCTTCTTCAGCGATTCCCTTATTTTCCTGTCTCTGAACACCTGTGCGAGGGAAGAAAGCAGCTTGAGATGTGCCCGTGGTTCATTCTCCGGCCCTATTACAAAGGGGAAAAGGAATACTTTATCTCCATCCGCTGCATTGAAGTCAATACCTTTGGATAGAATAATCAGGCCAGCAGTAAACTCAGATAGAGCGGCCATTCGGCAATGAGGAATTGCAACACCATGACCCCAGGCAGTAGAGGAAAGTCGCTCCCGGTCAGACAGAGCCTTATAAATCATTTCTTCAGTGATGCCAGCCATTGAATCAGCTCCTGAGGCGATTTTTGCAACACAGCGTAAAAGTTGGTCATCGGATTCGGGAGTGCAGTCCAGAGTTACGGTATCAGATTTAATTAAGTCCGATAATTTCATAATAGCCTCCAGAGTTCTGAATAAGCCAGGATCTCTACAGAATTAATTGTTCACTATATTTCTGACGATCGCGGGCAACTCTCTTAAATTCTTTATGGTTATAACCATGCCCGGATCGATAAAATCTTCCCTTTCGGCAGCCCAGGTTCGATCTCTTAATACATATACGGCAACCGCACCCAGAGAAAGGGCGGGATTAATGTCAGACCTGGGACTGTTACCCACGATTATGCAGTTCAAGGGTTTAATATCAGTATCCTTAAGAATGTCACGTAATGCGTTAACATCCTTTCTGGGTACGATCCGAAGTTCGTCAACGTAGCTGTTCAACCCGGATCTCACGAACTTATCTGTCTGATGATCCTTCTCGCCCATTGTATATATTATTGTTTTGACTGGTAGGTTTTTCATATACTCCAAAGTGCTTATTACACACGGCAGGAGAATTACAGGATGATAGAGAAGACTCTTCTGGATGTCATCCATGGCGGTCAATGCCCATTGAGGTACTTCAGGTACAAGATCCAGCATGATTATGCGTAAGGTATCCATGTAAGGCCTTGCACCATAGCCAGTTATTGCTAATCTCTCAAGATCCTTTCTATGGACTATTCTGCGTACTTTCTCTTCCGACGAGCCAAGTGCTATCATAAGACTGAGAAAATCATGCTCTGTTCTTTCGAAGAAAAGAGCACTCTCCCATAGAGTATCATCCGCGTCAAGAATCAGAAGATAATCGTTCCTTCTCAAATCACCTCCTTCGAAAGCATCAAATAGGAATAAGAATATACCATAAAAAGCGAGGACATGCAGATAATCAGTATGAAGAGGTATGTTTGACGTTAACGCAGCAATAAATACCACCCTGCAGATATCGTTCTTTGAGAATTGTTGGTAGAATACTGAACGTATATTTTAGATCAAATCTGATCAGTTAACAAGATATGATTCAGCCCAGTTGCCGGAAAGGCAACTACAAACCATAAAGAAGAATGTATAGTACATTTAGTGTTTTTTAAAGATTTGCTATATACTAATATAGGTATGGCAGTGAATACAGATATCAGTGCACAAGGCGTTAACGCGGATGTTATGAAATGCGTAAATATAATTCTATAACTGTCAATAAATTAGAACATTAAAAGCAATATTGACCTGTTCAGATTGTTTCTGCAGGTTACTTCAATCTGATTGGTTAGAAACGAAACAGGAGGAAGGAGATTTCAATGTGATAAATGCATGCGACTGCAGGATGTAGTGAATAACCCCACCAAAAGGAGCGAACATTGAAAAGACTATTCAAGTCTGCTGTAGTAATTCTTGTTCTAATATCAATCTTTATTTACACTGGTTGCGGTGAAGAGGCTGAGCAGGGTCAGGCTGAAGAAACTCAATCGGTAACGGAAGTTGACCTGACGGTAGAAGTGCCGTTGTTGCAGGTAGGACATTGCAACCATGATCATCACTCCGCAGTATTCATATCAGCGCTCCGAGGCGAAGAGATGAAGGAGCTTTACGGTATCTATCTTGTACACCTCGGAGAAAGTTACTACGCACTTGTTGAAGATGAAGAGAAAACCCTTGAAATTCAATTCGTGCAGTCACAGGGCGCAATTAACGTCCCGAACAATATGGTTGCAGGATTGTTCGATATTGGTTTCGGAGGAGTAATACCATTCGCAGCAAGCGCGGATCAGGGAAGCGGAGTAAAGATTATCAGTCCTCTTCACAGCAGGGGTGATATGCTTGTAGTTGCTGATGACAATATTGAAGTGAACGACTGGGACAGTTTCATCGAATGGACTGTGAGCAGTGACGAACCACTTGTAATAGGATACAAAAGCCCCAAAGCAGTGGCTCTGCTTATTTTCGAATCAGCCCTCACTGAAGAGGGTATCGATTGGAGCATGCAGGGTAATCCTGAACCCGGCTCTGAGATTCTACTCTTCAATGCGCAGGGACAGCCTAACCTTAATCCGGCTCTCCAGAATGGAACGATTCACGGGTACGTCTCCAACAATCCAGCATGTGCTCTTGCAGAACATAACGGCATAGGTAAATGCGTGGCCGAGTTGTCCGATCTTCCACCGGGAAACTTCGTGAACCACCCCTGCTGCGCTATTGCTTCCACGGAGACAGCTATTGCTGACCGACAAGAGGATATTGCCGCAGCTCTCCGTCTTTTTGCTGCAGCCACAGACTATATCAACAGTAATCCGGAAGATGCAGCCTTCGCCGCAGCGGAATGGATAGGAAATCCTGTTGAAGTTGAAGTTATATCCATGGCAACCAGCGGTTACAACATGCAGGTCACGGAAGACTGGCTCGACAATATGATTGCAATCATTGGGAACACGAGGAACCTTGGAGCCTTCACAGGGCCACTTGCTGTGCAAGACGACGATGCTAACGAAGCGTTCCTTTACGATTTTTCGCTGATGCCTGATAATCTAAGGTAACTGATATTTCATCTGTTAAAGCCGGTAAAACCGTAATACGAATATTGCGCAGGTTCATCCAATACCTGCCTGGATTTGCAATCCCATGCCTGCTCATTGTCTGGTGGTTTGCAGTAACCGGGGGCGGGAGGGATACCCTCCTGCCCTCTCCAGAGGAAGTTGCATCCATACTGTTTCATCCATTCCAGGACCAGATTTCTACGGGATCAATGGCCTGGAGCACTCTGGTGAGCCTGGTAAGGGTCGCTCTGGGCTTTTCACTTGCGGCACTTATAGGGATTCCAATCGGACTTCTTATGGGGGCATCTCTTCATGCAAGGAAATTCCTGTCACTTATGGTTGAAATGGCAAGGCCCCTTTCCGCAATAGCCCTTCTTCCCCTTTCAATAATCATCTTCAAGGCGAGAACTTTCTCGCAACTTTTCGGTCTCGAACACCTGAGATATCAGAAAAACATTCTGAATGAAATGCAGCTCGGGATGATATTCATTCTTTTCTGGGGAGGTATCTTTCCGATAATACTGGGAACCATTCAGGGTGTTCGAAGTGTTCGAAAAATGCACCTGGAAGCTGCCGGGATCCTTGGAGCCAGAAGACTCTTCACGTTCAGGAATGTTATCATACCCTCGGCCCTTCCGGATATCTTTCACGGGCTGAAGCTTGGTATCGGAAGATGCTGGATGGTTATTATCGCTGCGGAAATGCTTCCGGGAACCAATTCCGGCATAGGATACCTGATAAGGTACTCCTACCAGCTGTCCAGATACGATATTATGCTGGCAAGCATTGTTATTGTAGCGTTCATCGGGGCGCTTTTTTCCAAGGGTCTTGAATCCCTTGGAGAGAAATCCCTCGTTCTCAGAAGCAGGGAAAGATGACATGATGGCGTTGAAGGTGACAAACCTGTCAAAAACTTACAGGGAACCCTCCGGAGATGTGCATGCTCTGGGTTCTGTGAATTTTGAAACACAAGCAGGTGATTTTCTCTGTTTTCTCGGTCCTACCGGATGCGGCAAGACAACCCTCCTGCGAATCATCGCCGGACTGGAAATCCCCGATACCGGCGAGGTTAGAATTCCATCACATCCTGATGGAGGAGAACCGGTAATAGGTTACCTCTTCCAGCAGGGCGCACTCTTCCCCTGGATGAATATCTTCACTAACATCGATTTTCCTCTTAAGGCGAAAAAGATCCATAAGGATATCCGTCGGGAGAAGGTAGAATCCATGCTTGAAATGATGGGACTTTCATCCTTTGCTTCCTCATACCCCCACCAGCTTTCTGGGGGCATGCAGCAGCGGGCTGCACTTGCGCGGTCTCTTGTTATGAAACCTGATCTTCTTCTTATGGACGAACCTTTCAGTTCCCTCGATGCCAGGACCAGCCAGGAGTTGCAGGAAAACCTCCGGGATCTTTTGAAGAAAGCATCGACCACAGTTCTTTTTGTAACC
>JAUVUL010000372.1 GCA_030600975.1 Candidatus Aegiribacteria sp. | reverse complement strand
CCACTAATTGCGGAGAATGAAGTGCATTTCATAGGAGAGCCTGTTGCTGTTGTACTGTCGGACACACCGGAGAAGGCCAGACGGGCAGTAAAGGCAATCAGACTGGAAATGAAGAAGTTGCCATCGGTCGTGGACCCGAGAGCAGCTTTCAAGAAGGGAATGCTTATCGCACCTCCGAGAACTTTCTCTTTGGGGAACACCTCCGATGCCTGGGGCAGATGCGATTGCATCGTTCAGGGTCGGGCCGATTCGGGAGGGCAGGAACATCTGTACCTTGAAACACAGGGAGCCTTCGCTGTTCCGATGGAAAACGGCTGCATCAGAATAACCTCCGGAACCCAGGGGCCTACTTTCGTACAGAAGATCGCTGCCAGAGTTCTGAATGTGCCCATGAACAAGATAGAAGTTGAAGTCGGCAGACTGGGAGGAGCTTTCGGGGGCAAGGAAGACCAGGCAACACCGTGGGCCGTTATGGCGGCGCTGGGAGTACAACTGACCGGTAGACCGGTAAAACTGGTACTTAATCGGAATGAAGATATAACATGGACCGGGAAGAGGCACCCTTACAGTTCCGATTTCAGGCTGGGCCTGAAAAAAGACGGCACCATGATTGCGTGGGAGGTTACTTACTATCAGAATGGAGGGGCCGCATCCGACCTTTCAACAGCGATCCTCGAACGTACACTGTTTCATTCAACAAACGCCTATTTCATTCCCAATGTAAAGGCTACAGGTATTTCCTGTAGAACCAATCTTCCACCCAACACGGCTTTCAGGGGCTTCGGGGCGCCGCAGGCCATGTACGTTTTAGAATCAGCGATCTATTGTGCTTCTCGAAAAATGGGAATAAGCCCCCTTGAGATACAGGAGAAAAATCTTCTCAAAAAAGGTGACAGATTCCCCTTCGGTATGCCGTACGAGGGAAACGAGATAAGACGATCCTGGAAGAAAGCCCACGGAATGTACCGGGCTGGAAATACCGTAGAGCGTATCAGGGAATTCAACAGCACCAATGTGATGTTCAAGAAAGGTATTTCATTCATGCCGGTCTGTTTCGGGATATCCTTTACGAATATATCGATGAACCAGGCCAACGCTCTTGTTCACGTGTATACAGATGGAAGTGTGGGTATCAGCACTGGAGCTGTTGAAATGGGGCAGGGAGTCAATACAAAGATCGCCCAGGTAGCAGCAAGAACCTTCGGAATTGACCTCTGCAGGATCAAGGTGGAGACCACCAACACCACCAGGGCAGCTAATACATCACCAACTGCAGCAAGTTCAGCTGCGGATATGAATGGAAACGCTGTAAAAATAGCCTGCGGCAACATTCTCAAGCGTCTTCTGACCTTTGCCGCAGAACACCTCAGCGCACCTCCAGACTGCGGGATAGAAATGGTAGATGAAATCCTGCTAATTAACGGAAAGAAAACCAACCTCGAATGGAATAAGCTTGTAGGCCTTGCATATCTGGCGAGGGTAAGCCTTTCATCCCAGGCTCATTATGCAACACCGGGGCTGCATTTCGACAAGTCGGAAGAGAAAGGGAGACCCTTTGCATACCATGTAGCGGGAACAGCCGTTACCGAAATAACTCTTGACAGGCTGAGGGGCGTATTCTCGGTGGATTCCGTTAAGATAGTTCACGATGCGGGAGAGAGCATCAATCCACTTGTTGACAGGGGGCAGGTTGAGGGAGGGCTTCTTCAGGGGATAGGCTGGATCACACTGGAAGAGTTGAAATACCATCCGGATACAGACACTCTTCTGTCGGATTCCCTTGCAACATATAAGATACCAGATATCTATTTCACACCGGGAGAGGTTGATGTCGAATTTCTTGAATGCCATTCAGATAATGCGGGGGTCTATAATTCCAAGGCTGTGGGAGAACCACCGTTCATGTATGGAATCGGCACCTATTTCGCGATTCTTGAAGCCATTCGGGCATGCGACCCTGAAATCCCTCCGGTTTATTCAGCTCCGCTGACTAACGAAAAGCTCCTGCTGCTTCTACAGAAGAACCGGCAGAGCAGCTGATATTGAAATTCAGATATAGAGCTTCGGATATTTTACGGGGAGTGCTCATATACGCCATCGGGGATACTATCGCGTCAATTATTCTATCGGAATTCTCACCCGCACGTATGCTGGGTATGATGTTCGTCGGCGGGACCGTCTACGCCTTTGAAATCCCGAACTATTTCAGATGGATAGACACAAATACCGCAGGGATGAGCGGTCTCAGGGGATCACTTTCAAGAGCAGGCCTGGCTATTCTCTATTTCAATCCACTGTGGATAGCACGACATCTTCTGTTCATTCAGATGCTGCAAGGCAACTGGGGCAGCATAAACTGGACCCTTCTCAGGCTGGGGCTTTATTCATTTGCTGCAAACGTACCTGTGGCATTTACGGGGAATTATGTGACTCAGAACAGGATACCTCTGAGATGGAGGTTCTTATCAAGCGCGGTGTTTTCTTCCCTGCTGGCTGTTTACTACGCCCTGAGCCAGGCCATCTTCTAAAATAGGGACGGAGGCTTTTTTATAATCAGGGCTTATTCCATCGATGGAAGGCTTGTTGTGGAGGAAGAACTTAGTGAGCTTGATTCCGGTTCTCATGTTCTTGAGCTTTCTACCCATGATATTCTCCCGGCGGGATTGTATACGGTAGTAATAGAAGGAATTAACGAAGAGGAACTTATCCGAAGGGTT
>JAUVUL010000265.1 GCA_030600975.1 Candidatus Aegiribacteria sp. | reverse complement strand
CATCCTCGTAACGACCGAGAAGATGCATTGTGGACGCGAGCCTGAAGAGCGCTTTGGGAATATTCTGGGTATCTTCGAGTTCCCTGAATAGTGAAACGGCATCAGCCTGCTCTTCTGCTGCCTGCTTGATAAGCCCCATCTGCTTTTTACACATGGCAATAGCGCTTGTAGCACGTGCAATCCCGCTTCTATCTTCAGATTGCCTGAACAGTTCGAGAGCCTTTTCGAACTTTTCCAGAGCTTCTGGAAGATCATCCGCATGTCCATGCATGTTTCCTACTGCCATTATGTATCCGGCTTGCAGATCCGAGAGATTCCACTCTGTGATCAGAGCATCGATTTTCTCTAACGTTGCATGCTGCTGCTGCCGTTCGAGCCTCAGATCCTCAATCTTCTGACGCTTCATCAGCACTTCAATCAGGAGCCTTGCGTCATCTGCCGAATCGAGTCTCTCTCTGATCCAGCTCTCGAGTCTTCCTGACCAAAAAAGCACGGCTTCTCTGTCATAGCGCCCTGCTGCAAGGTCCAGTGCCTGTTTTCCCCAGGGGATTGCATTCTCGATCTCCCCCGCATCGGACAGGTGTCTTGCGATTGAATCGGCAAGATTCGGGTCGTTCTCTTCATGCTCGATGATGGCATTGGCACAGAGTGAGTGGAGAAACCTTCGATTCTGCCTTAGAATGGTCTCGTACACGGCATCTCTTGCCAGTACATGCTCGAATCCAACAACATTATGTTTTTCGTCGTCAGGTACGAAAAAACCTCTTTCCAGGAGTTCTCTGAAGGGTCTGTCAGGATTTTCCTCCAGACCGGTATCCTCAGCAACCTGAAAGAGGACATCCGGATTGAACTCTTCTCCCAGAACAGAGGCGATCTGGAGCAGTCTGCGCGGCTCGGAAGGCAGCTGGTCCGTTCTGGCCCTGATAAGGCCTTTGACGCTTCGCGGGATGATCATGGATTCAGGGCTCACCCTCAATATCCACTCACCAGAGGAATCCTGTTCGAGAAGACCGTTCTCTGTAAGGCTCAGAACCAGCTCTTCTATGAAAAAGGCATTCCCGCCAGATGACTCGAACAGGAACTCGATGATATCCTCGGATACGGTCGGCGCGGGTGAGCTCCCGGTACCGAGAAGGTTCAGGATAAGTTCACGAGAACTTCCAGGATCTATCTCCTCGAGGGTGATTTCATTTGTGGTTGTATACTCCTCTGGCAGGCTTTCGATGATCTCGCGTCCAGTTCCAGGCTCGGGTCTGTATATCAGGATGAACATAATTGGCAGCCTTGTGTTGCAGTTGGCTGCAAGGAACTCGATAACTTCACGCGAAGCGGAATCTATCCAATGGATGTCGTCCAGTATTACTACAAGTCTTTTTGAACTGTTTGAGAGTACACGAACAAGGTCCGAGAGGGAAGACAATAACTGCAGTCTGGCTTCATCTTCCGATACATCCGGGGACGAAGGCGGAAGACCTTTTCCTTCGGAAGACAGCAGCAAGGCAAGGCTTGCAAAGGAATTCTCCCTGATAGTGTCCCCCTCGACATCATTGTTGCACAGAAGATCCTTCAGCCTGCTTCTGATGATCCCTTCGGTCAGGAAGTCGGTCGTTCCGAGATCGAGCCAGTCTCTGATCAGCGACAGTATCAGCCAGAGAGGAGGCTGAGCGTAGGATGCACAGCCAGCTTTCAGTACGAGTACTCCATCGAAGTGAAGCTCAAGGTATTTCCGGAACTCATGTATCAGGCGGGACTTGCCGATACCTGCAACCCCCTGAACGCCAACGAAGATGTGCTTTGCGCCGCCGAGTCTGTTGTACGTAGCGGTAGACCCGGACTGCTTTTTGAGAAGTTTTTCCAACTCGGCCAGTTCTTTCTTGCGACCCACGAACGGAACCGAGGCCAGCCTCTTCGCCCGTTCCCATCTCTCCACCCGCACCTTGCCAGGGCCGACAGGCCGGAAGGTGTTTATCGGTTCCTTTTTACCCTTGACGGAAATAAAGCCCAGGTTCTCCCATTCGAACAGCTCTCCTGAGACATCTCTTACCGCTTTGGTAACTTGGACGGTTCCTGTTTTTGCCGTCTCTTCCATACGGGAAGCGATGTTCACCTCGTTTCCAGTAGCGGTCATGTGGCCGGATGGATCGGGCGCAACGGTTACATCGCCGTAGCTTACACCTGACCTGGCATCGATGGAAAATCCCCTGTCATGAAGCAGGGCTCCGAACTCCTGCACGACATCGATCATTCTTCCCGCGCAGGATACAGCACGGACGCAATCGTTCTCGTGTGCCTTCTCGGCACCGAATAGTGCCATTATCCGATCACCTTCGAACTTGTCGACGTATCCACCATGGAACGTAACCAGACGGGACAATCCGCTCATCACGGTGGATGAGATCTTGTGGACCACTTCATGATCTAGCTGTTCGGACATGGAGGTAAAACCCTTGAGATCAGTGAATAAGATGGCAACGGTTCTCCGCTCACCTGGAAGAAGGGTGGGAGTGCTGCCTGCTTTTGTGGAGAAGGCCTTGCTGAACACACCGAGGTCCTGCTGGAGTACCGTGACCCAGTCATCCGTCATGTGTTTCATCCGTCTGTAATCTCTGTGAGTTCTAAAAGGGATCGAATCTCGTAGTCGGGGACAATGCCGGTTTTATTCTGCACAGCATTTCGGTTGAGCCACACCGAGATGGCTCCGACTCCGTTTGCACCGGAGACATCCGATTTCAGTGAATCCCCGATGTGCATGAGTTCACATGTATCGCAGCCAGCATGACGACAAGCTTCGAGAAACATTCCTGAGTGAGGTTTCTCGACTCCGACATCCTGTGAGAATATTACAAAGCTGAAGCGGTCTGGAAGTCCGCATCGTTCCGGATACCCATTGCCATTTGACAGGAGTCCGATGGTGAAGTCCGAACGGAGGATATCCAGAACCGGGATAACATCCGGATATAGCTCGATATCCTCGAACCGGTGTTTCAGGTATAAGGAATTCAGGTCGGCAGCGAGAGAGCTGTCGTAGCAGCCGATGAATTCTAATGTGCGTTTGAAAGCATGAAAGCGGATCTCCTCAAGATCAACAACTCTTCCCTTGAGTTCGATTGCAACTGAGTTACGAATCTCTATCATCCTGTCCACGGTCAGATCAGCAGACGCCTGACCAGGAATGTGACGCCTCAGTTCTTTGAGAGTAATTGAAAGAGAATGCCGCATGACATTCTCGAAATCCCACAGGGTCATGTCACCATCGAATGATATTACTTTGATCAGTTTGGTTCCGGTCATTTTATTGCATCCAGCTTCGGCATAAGTAATTGATACAGAATACACTATCTGTCACGGGAAAGCTATACCCGTTGAGATAGGGTGACCTCATCAGGGTCAGGTCACGGATAGGAAACTCCGAATAGTAGGAAAGTGGATTTTCCACAATCCTATGATCTGATCACAAAGCAGCCCATTCGTCCCAATAAACCTCCGATTCCTGCCTGAAACTGACCATACCGCCTGAGAAATCCCCAGTCAAACACCGTTGCCGACAGATATGCACTGGAGACTCAGCATACGGATGTACGTCCCCACTGAAGTCGGATCATTGAATTATTACCCAACCTCTATTTCCGGAACATCGTCTTCAATGGCGGAGGGGGTATTCACTTTGTATATAATGGCTCCGGAGCAATCTTCAGTGGGTATGCTGTTAGAACATCGTCTTGATGCTACCCCAGGTGTCAGACTGCAGTTCCAGGATATCGCAGCCCAGCTCGATGATGTAGTGTTTATTGGAAGCCTTCACCAGCATGTAGAATGTGTCGCGATCCGAGATATACTCGAGTCCATGGCAGTAATCGAACGTGCCGGGTACGGAGGCAGACCCCAGAAAAACCCAGGATGAAGGTGGTGTGAATACATAGAACTCGACTAATTTATTCAAGCGGTATCCGATGGCCACGCCAGTTTGCCCTTCGTATGAAAACAGTGCCAATCCCTGCGGGTAAACATCCGTGAT
>JAUVUL010000247.1 GCA_030600975.1 Candidatus Aegiribacteria sp. | reverse complement strand
TCCCATACTGCTACAAGAATATCAACAAAACCATCATCGGTTACATCAGCGACATGTACACCGCGGGGCCATTTATAATTCGTAGCCAGAATATGTTCTTCCCAGTTTGTGCAGGAACCGTCAAGGTTCTCGAACCAGCTTACCTGTTTTTCATCCATAGTACAGCAGGCCACATCATTATCTCCATCACCATCGATATCGGCAGCGTGTACTGATCGTACACCAGTCTCATTACCTATTGAGTGTTCTGTCCAGGAAAGCCCGATTCCATCAGTATTCTCCCAGAAGGAAAGTCCATCGTACCAATGGCAGGCACTCATAATATCCATATCCCCGTCCTGGTCCAGGTCAACGGGGAACAGCTCCCAGCCACTGCGGCTGCTGCCGGAAACCACATGCTTCTCCCAGACTGAATCAGGTGGTGTCGTGGAACTCTCCCACCAGGCGATCTGGTAAGGACTTATCCTTGATGGAGCAATCACTTCCATAGTATCATCACCATTAATATCAGCGCAACATGTAAAAGGCGGAGAACCATATGGCTCAACAACTTGGAACCTTGTCCAGCTGTCTCCAACGCCATCATCGTTGCGCCACCATTCGATGCCATTTTTCGAGATAGCAATATTTGCACCAACAACATCCATATCACCATCACCATCAAGGTCACCGGGGTAGGCGCACCTGTTCACAGCATAATTATCGCTGACCATGTGAATATCCCAGCTTCCCCCGCTGCCGTCGTTCTCAAACCAGGTTACATCATAATTATCCGTAGACTGCGCCAGAACATCCACATCACCGTCACCGTCCATGTCCGCCGGAAACGCATAATGGCACCCGCCCATACCGCTGTTAATCGTGTGGCTGATAGTGTAGATATCCAGGAAAAGTTTACCGGCAACGATTGACCATTGTGTGTTTGCCTGTGTATCAAAATATATATTCCAGTAATCAACTGGACCCGGAACACCCGGTCCTCCTATCCATGAACACTGTTGACAGTAACCTGCCCGGAGGATGCCTGGAATGAGTAAAAGAATCAATAAAGAGATTGATATCGGTGACAGGTATTTCATTGTTCCGACTCCTCAAGCCTCACCCAGCCGATGCGAATGATGTCCGTCCTTTTACCTGTAATGAGAATACATCTCTTTTTTAGTGATTGTCAAGGGAATCTTAATATGCAGAAACTGCTACTGAGTGATCTTGTCAGAAATTACTCCATGTTCTTCTGGGAGTTTCTTCCTGGTGAAGTTATCTCTGATCATCTCGTCAGGGAGAGGCTTACCGGATGTAGATACTGTAGACTCCTATGAGAAAATATTATGTGCTTAAGGATGGAAGGAGAGTATGATATTATGTACAGTCGTGGAAGCATGCCAGTAAGAAAAATGTAATGTGTTTAAAGAAGGGAGGAGGGCATGATATTATGTACAGTCGTTAGCGGGGAGCCAGAAGGAATAGTAATGACTTTACATAATATCCCTTATCGGACATTGTATATACCACTTAAACATGCATATCTTTGCCATGCAACACAATAACTTCAGTGTCATGTTTGTCATCTTTTGGTTTCTACCTGCCGATTTCCAACTTGAGTCGATCGTATTCGCTGATTGAATCCCTGACCCTCTCCCTGACTGCCTCACGATCTTCATCGGCGCAAGCTGCTTCAATGTCCCTCATTGATTCTTCCAAGGCACTGGCGCCTATATTCCCGGCTGAGCCCTTCAGTGAATGTGCACCCCTCTTAACGGATTCAAGATCGCCTTCATCCGCGGACTTCTTAAGGGATTCGATGAGCTCGGGCGTAATCGTAGTAAATAATTCCAGAACTTCTTTAATAAACTCCTGGTCATCTCCCATCGATAACTTTAGAACCGATCTGTCCAGTATGGGTAATCCACTACTCATTCTATCTCCTGTTTTTTCTTTTTCCAGATCAAAGCATCGATCTTCTCGAATATTTCGTCAGAATGGACCGGTTTTGTAATGTAATCATCCATTCCCGCCTGAATGCCCTTTTCTCTGTCACCTTCCATGGCATGAGCGGTCATGGCTATCACAGGAATATTATGGTCGATGACAGCGGATTCAGGGTCTCTTATTATTCTTGTTGCTTCAAGTCCATCCATCTCAGGCATCTGGATATCCATTAACACAAGATCGTAATGATTCTTTTCAAGCTCCTCTATTGCCTGTTTCCCGTCCTCAACAGGATGAGCGGTATATCCAAGTTTCTCCAGTATTTTCAGGGCTACCTTCCTGTTAACGAGATTATCCTCTGCAAGAAGGATTCTAAGATATTCCTTCCTCGATTCAGCAATTGAGTGCTTCGTAATTATTCCCCTGGCATCATATTCCGTTGTTTCCCGGTTCCGAATAAGAACTCTTACGAGGCATTCTCTGAACTGTGACAGAGTTGCAGGTTTCGTAAGAAATGCGGAAAAACCGGCTTCCGACATTCTTGCGGCGTCCCCCCTTGCGGCTGTCGAAGTGAAAATGATCATCTGTAGCGTTCCGGATAGTCTGTTATCTTTCTTTATCCTGATTCCCAGTGTCTCTCCGTCCATATCCTGCAGCTCCATGTCAAGCACAACTATCCTGAAGGGATCGTCCTCGGTATAAGCTTTTACGAGGATTTCCAGCGCTTCCTGTCCGTTGGAGGTTTCCGAATATCTGCAGCCAAGGTTATCCAGCATATCGGAAATGATTCGCCTGTTTGCTGAATTATCATCCACAATCAGGATTTTTAATGATCGGAGAAGATCCTCTTCTTCCTCCACGCTGACCTTCACAGAGCGGGATGGTTTTCTGATCTTGACTTCAACTGTGAACCAGAATACCGATCCTTTCCCTGGAGTACTCTCAGCGCCTATCTCTCCTCCAAGAAGATCGGCAAGCTGCTTTGAAATGTTCAGGCCGAGTCCTGTACCTCCGTATTTTCGGGTGGTCGAGGAATCTGCCTGCGTGAAAGGCTGGAAAAGAGTATCCAGATTTTCTGGAGCAATTCCTATGCCTGTATCACTAACGGAAAACTTCAGCAGAGCCCTGTCATCGAATTGTTTCACAATATCAACTCTAAGTACTATCTCGCCATGAGAAGTAAACTTGACTGCATTACCAAGGAGATTGGTAATCACCTGTCTGATCCTTCCGGGATCACTCTTCAGGAGTGAAGGAACCTCATGATCTATATTCAGGATGAGTTCAATGCCTTTCCGGTCCATCTGGATCAACATGAGGTTAGTGATATCCTTCAGCATCGTCCGGAGATCGAAATCGATTTCCTCAAGCTCCAGTCTACCCGCTTCGATCTTGGAAAAATCCAGGATATTATTTATTATTGTCATCAGTGCATTCGCGCTCTGCTTTACTGTACCGGCGTAGTCGGCCTGTTCAGGTGTAAGTTCAGTATCCAGAAGAAGATCTGTCATTCCAATAACACCGTTCATTGGTGTTCTTATCTCATGGCTCATATTAGCCAGAAATATACTTTTCGTTCTGCTTGCCTGCTTCGCATTTTCTGTAAGTTCTTCAGATATGGAGAGGGCGGCTTTCAATTCGATATTTCTTTGCTCGGTCAGCATATGGGCCTTGATTATTTCCTCTTCCGCCCGCTTCTGTTCAGTGATATCAGTGTCCACTCCCCTGTATCCGAGTAAGTTACCGTCTTTATCCAGGATCGGGACACCGTTTGTTAGAAGTATCTTTATATCACCATTTTTGTGAATATTCCTGTTTTCGAGATTTACTAATTTCTCCTTATTCCTGACGAGATTGACATACACCTCTTTTATAGACTGCACATCTTCGGGGTGTATCAAATCAAATGGTGTTTTTCCTATTATTTCCTCGGCCGAGTATCCAAGGGAATCGATTACTTTCTCCGAGCAGTAAGTGTATCTGTCGTTCAGATCAATTTCCCAGAGCCAGTCAGCACTGCAAAGCGCGACATCTCTGAAACGCCTTTCACTCTCGGACAGCTCAATCTCCACCTTTTTTCTGTTGGTTATGTCGACAACAATGGCTAAAGCTCCGATAGTGTTGCCCTGACTGTCCAGCCTGGGACAGACTGAAAGGGAAACCCATTTTGCATTGTCTCTCGCGGTTACTATTTTGAGTTCGTACCTTGATGATTCACCGCTTTTGCGCACCTGGGTCTGATCGTTTACGATATTCCGATAATCCATTGCAACAAAATTAAGGAAATTCCTGCCTGTG
>JAUVUL010000153.1 GCA_030600975.1 Candidatus Aegiribacteria sp. | reverse complement strand
GTTGTGATCAAGCTTCAAGTCCAGGGTAATTCCTCTGAGGGGATCCTGGCTGGACCTGAAGCTTGATCACAACGATATCATATATGTGAATATCGACAGGCGCCCCAAAAGAATACCTGTAACAATGCTTCTTCGCGCTCTTGGTCTGGGTTCGGACGCGGATATACTATCTAGCTTCTATCCGAAGGTAACCAAAGATCTTGAATCTGCTCTTAAGAGTAGCTCGAAAGCTATTGAGCTTATTCTCAAATCCTTTGCTGAGGATATCGTTGACCCCTCAACCGGTGAATTGCTTGCCCGCTGTGATGAACCTGTTGAGAGTATCGAAAAGATTGAAATGCTTGTTGAGCATGGCATTAAAGAAGCTGAATTCCTGGCGCCGCGTTTGGAAACCAACGATTTTGACGGAATCAGGAAAACCCTGGTAAAGGAAGCCACATCTCTGGGAGCCGGAGTTGAGAAGAACGAAGATTCGGCCACAATGTGGATCTACGAAGCGCTCAGGGGTACTGATGCGCCGAATCTTGATCACGCGAGAAGCTACCTGAGATCTATGTTCTTTGATTCGAAGCGCTACAGCCTTAGCGAGGTTGGAAGATACAAGCTTAACGAACGACTTAACATCTCCACATCCATGGAAAAGCTTACTCTCACCATCCCGGATATGGTCGCCATTGTTGAAAACCTCATCAGACTTCGCGAGGGCAGAAATACCTCGGACGATATAGACCATCTGGGAAACAGAAGGGTCAGAACAGTTGGAGAGCTTCTCGGTCAGGAATTTTCAAAGGGACTCAGCAGAATGGCAAGAACCATACGTGACAGGATGGGACATCAGGATCGTGAAAAACTAACTCCACATGATCTTGTCAATTCCAGGACACTGTCGAGCGTGATAAACACGTTTTTCGGCTCCAGCCAGCTTTCACAGTTTATGGAGCAAACCAACCCTCTTGCCGAACTTACTCATAAGAGAAGGACAAGTGCTCTGGGTCAGGGTGGATTGACAAGAGAGAGGGCAGGTTTCGATGTCAGGGATGTGCACCATACACATTACGGACGCATGTGCCCGGTTGAAACCCCAGAAGGACCTAATATTGGACTAATCACCACTCTGGCTGTTTTCGCCTCCATTAATCGGTTCGGCTTTCTGGAAACACCCTACCGCCGCGTGATCGATGGAAAGGTGACTGACGAAGTTGTTTACCTTTCTGCCGACAGGGAAGATCGTACTACGATAGCTGAAGCCGACGCACTCATAGACAAAGATGGGAACCTCATCGGCCCCCTTGTAAGAACCAGACGGGCAGGTACATTCCCGATGGTATCCCCGAGTGACGTTGAATTCATTGATGTCAGTCCAAGACAGCTTGTAGGTGTTTCAGCCGCTCTGATACCCTTCCTTGAGCATGATGACGCGAACAGGGCGCTTATGGGTTCGAATATGCAGCGTCAGGCGGTACCTCTTCTTTATCCCCATTCTCCCGTTGTAGGAACCGGCATGGAGGTAAGGGCTGCCCTTGATTCCGGAACACTTGTCACAGCGCTGAGGGCAGGAACTGTACAGGAGGTTGATGCTTCCCACGTAGTCGTAAAGGCTGACTGTGAGGTGCATGATTTCAACAGGTTCGATACCTACCAGCTGCAGAAATTCAAAAGGACGAACCAGGATACCTGCTTCAACCAGAGACCCCTTGTCAGCGTTGGCGACGTAGTTAAGAAGGGTTCGGTTCTGGCGGATGGTATGGCAACCGAGAACGGCATACTCGCGCTTGGCTTCAATGCAACAGTGGCTTTCATTCCATGGAACGGCTACAATTTCGAGGATGCCATTGTCGTCAGCGAAAGGGTTATCAGGAACGATGCCTTCACTTCGGTTCATGTTGTGGAACTTGAGACGCAGTTCAGAGAGACAAAACTCGGCCCTGAAGAACTGACAAAAGAACTTCCCAGCGTTGATAATCCTGAAGAGATAGCTAACCTGGATGAAGATGGTATTATAAAGGTCGGTTCAAGGGTGAGGGAGAGGGATATCCTTGTCGGTAAAATTACACCAAAGGGAGAACAGGACCTGTCTCCATCCGAAAGACTGATCAGGGCTATATTCGGCCAGAAGGCTGGAGACGTGAAGGACGCATCGTTGCGGGCACCTACCGGTATGGACGGCATGGTTATCGATGTAAAAGTCTTTTCAAGGAAGGACAAGACTGAAAGAACTCGCAGGGAGATCGATGAGAAACGGGACAGGTTCAGGGATGAATTCGAGGAAAAAGAGAAGCGGCTGTTCGCCGAAAGAGACGAACTTCTCAGGGAAATTCTCCTGGGTCAGAAAGCTGTCAGTTTTGTTGATAAGCTTACAGGAGAGGTTCTGGTTCCCTCAGGAAGGAAGCTTTCGGCATCTTTCCTGAATAAGGCACATTTCTCCGATATAGATTCGAGTCAACAACTTGTGGATGATCTTAAGGCTGATGATGAAACACGTCAGATACTCAGAAATGCCGCAAAGGAGCATAAGAGGTTGGAAAATGAACTGGAAACCGCTGAGGAAAAACTCATGCGGGGTGACGACCTTCCACCTGGAGTTATTAAAACAGTGAAAGTCTACCTGGCGAAACGCCGTAAACTGCAGGTCGGTGACAAGATGGCAGGAAGGCATGGAAACAAAGGTGTTGTCAGCATAATCGTCCCTCAGGAGGATATGCCCTATTTGCCTGACGGAACTCCAATCGATATCTGTCTCAACCCCCTAGGAGTACCGAGCAGGATGAACGTAGGCCAGATAATGGAAACGAACATCGGATGGGCTGCAAAAAGAATGGGTTACGATGGGATTACACCTGTGTTCGATTCCGCAACCAACATAGAGATCGAAGATGTTCTTGAGGAAGCCGGTTTTGACAGAGACGGGAAAACTGTACTCTACGACGGCAGGACCGGCGATCCCTTTGATCAGAGAGTTACGGTTGGAAGCATGTATATGATGAAACTGGCGCATCAGGTTGAGGACAAACTACACGCAAGGGCTACCGGCCCATACGCAATGGTTACTCAGCAGCCTCTGGGAGGTAAAGCGCAGAATGGCGGTCAGAGGTTGGGAGAGATGGAAGTATGGGCTCTTGAAGCCTACGGTGCGGCACACTGCCTGAAGGAAATGCTCACCATCAAGTCGGATGACGTTGACGGAAGGGCACGTGCCTATAGCGCGATGGTGAACGGAGAGAATATCCCTCAATCACTAACTCCCGAATCATTCAACGTTCTTCAGAATGAAATGAGGAGCCTTGCTCTGGATGTTGAATTGCTGCCTGATGAAGGGGAGGAATAAAAATGTTAGAGAACATTTCCCGACGCGATGCCAGAGTATTGCTCTCCGATTTCGGAGGGATGAAGATAAGTCTTGCTTCCCCTGAAACTATACGAAAATGGTCGCATGGAGAGGTCAGTCAGGCTGAAACCATTAATTATAGAAGTTATAAACCGGAAGCAGAAGGGCTTTTCTGTGAACGCATTTTCGGTCCCGTTCGGGACTGGGAGTGCAGCTGCGGAAAGTACAAAAGAATACGTAACAAGGGAATAGTATGTGATAGATGCGGTGTTGAGGTCACGCATTCCAGGGTACGCAGAGAACGTATGGGCCATATAGACCTTGCGGTACCTGTCGTTCATATCTGGTTCTTCAAATCCCGGAAGATATCCAAGCTTCTTAATATCACGAACCTTAAGCTGGAGCGTGTTATCTATTACGAATCCTATATCGTTACCAGATCCGACCATCCGGATATCGATATTGGTATGATTCTGACCGATGGAGAGTACCGGGAAGCTAAAAAGGAGTACGGTGATGTCTTTAAGGTAGGTATGGGAGCGGAAGCCATTCGAACCATGCTGGCTGACCTTGACCTTGAAGAAATGGCGACCGCCCTGCGAACCAGCATAGCGAACGAGACAACCTTTTCACGCAGGAAGAAGAATATAAAGAGGCTGAAGGAAGTTGAGGCATTCAGATTGTCATCGGATGACAACAAGCCGGAGTGGATGATCCTTCAGATACTGCCTGTGCTGCCCCCGGATCTCAGACCTCTGGTTCCTCTTGATGGTGGAAGATTTGCCTCCAGTGATCTGAACGATCTCTACCGGAGAGTGATTAACAGGAACAACAGACTGAAACGGCTTCTCGATCTTCAGGCCCCCGATGTCATTCTGAGGAATGAGAAGAGGATGCTGCAGGAAGCCGTAGACGCGGTTCTTGATAACAGTTCAAGGCGCAAACCCGTTAAAGGAGCCGGTATGAGGCCCCTCCGATCCCTCTCGGATCTTCTCAAGGGTAAACGGGGAAGGTTCCGCCAGAACCTCCTTGGAAAAAGAGTGGATTATTCCGGAAGAAGCGTGATCGTTGTAGGCCCGGACTTGAAGATGAATCAGTGCGGTCTCCCAAAGACCATGGCACTTGAGCTTTTCAAGCCCTTTATAGTAGCCAGAATCAGCGAGCTTCTGGATGAAAGCGTAAAAAAAGCCACCAAGAGATGGGAAGAAGCTGACGAAATAGTATGGCCGGTTCTCGAAGAGGTTATAGAGAATCATCCCGTCCTTCTGAACAGGGCTCCCACTCTTCATCGCCTTGGAATTCAGGCATTTGAGCCTGTTCTTGTTGAGGGAAAGGCGATCCAGCTGCATCCCCTGGCCTGCACAGCGTTTAATGCTGATTTTGACGGAGACCAGATGGCGGTGCACGTTCCCCTCTCGGCCGAAGCTCAGGTTGAGGCTCGCATGCTCATGATGGGCAGCAAGAATATCCTGAGACCCGCCAGCGGAGAACCCGTTACCACACCAAGTCATGATCTGGTCATAGGCGCGTACTATCTCACGAAATCCCTTCCCGGAGCAAAGGGAGAAGGTATGATCTTCTCTTCAACGGACGAGGTGCGGGGTGCTTATGATGCCGATAGGATTGATCTTCATGCCAAGATCAAGATCGGGGGAATTAATAGAATCGTTGAGGAGAACGGCAAGAAGGAACGTATCACCCCTCCGTTCTGGAAGGACTACACAACAGTCGGTCAGGTTCTCTTCAACGAGATAATCCCTGACGAACTTGGTTTCATAATGGCGAACGCGAGGATACCCCACGAAAAGGTCTTCAGCAAGAAAGGGCTCAACCAGTTAGTGGGTAGATGCTTCAACGAGCTGGGATCAGTTCGTACAGCAGTTATGCTTGACAATCTGAAAGAGCTCGGATTTCACTATTCAACGATATCAGGACTGACTGTGGGAATGAGAGATATGATCATCCCAGCCAGCAAAAAGGAGATCATAGGGAGAACCGCCCATGAGATTGAAATCATCGAGAAGAGTTCGAAACGCGGAGAGCTTACCGAAGCCGAGCGGTACAACAGAGTGATAGATAACTGGGCAAAAGCTACGGAAGAAGTCAAGAACGCCATGATGGAAGGACTGAGTCATGATAACCACGGCTTCAACCCTATCTTTATGATGGCTAATTCCGGTGCAAGAGGAAGCGTTGATCAGATGAAACAGCTGGCTGGTATGCGTGGATTGATGGCTAAACCCAGGAAGAAGCTTACAGGAGAGCTTGGGGAAACAATTGAGACCCCGATCATCTCCTCATTGAAGGAAGGTCTTTCGGTCATTGAGTATTCCATCTCAACCCATGGATCAAGGAAGGGTCTTGCCGATACTGCTCTGAAGACGGCCGATGCAGGTTATCTTACCAGAAGGCTTGTT
>JAUVUL010000378.1 GCA_030600975.1 Candidatus Aegiribacteria sp. | reverse complement strand
TGTTCATCTTGTTGAGGGCACCGAAATAATCCATCATGTAATCGGGAGTGAAAAACCCGTCGAGTTTCATGTCCGAAGTAAGGAAACCTATCCTGGACCTGATGGCTTTCTCATCATCCAGGACATTGAAGCGGTCTATGTATACGTTGCCGCTGGTGGGCTTTATCAGTGTGGATATGCATCTCAGAGTGGTGGTTTTTCCGGCTCCGTTCGGTCCAAGCAACCCGAAAATCTCGCCCGGGCTGCATTCAAAGGATACATCTTTGACCGCTTCAACGGTCTCCGTGACATGCTTTTTCCTGTTCTTGTACACCTTACTAAGATTTTCTACCTGTAGCAATTCATCCCCCTCCGTTACTACTTAAAGCGAATCTGAATACTGAATAATAGGGACGGAGAGATTTTAATGCAAATTTGTGAATAAAATAACCATAATTAGGGACGGAGGTAATTAAAAAATCTAATTACCTCCGTCCCTAATTACTAGATCTTGACAATTCAATTAGAAATACTATACATATGTTTACCATGGCAAGAATAGCACGAGTAGTCGTTCCAGGTTTACCGCATCACATCGTCCAGCGGGGAAACAGAAATCAGAGTGTTTTCTTCTCTAACTCCGACAGGTTCAGATACCTCTATCTTCTCAGAAAAATTTCATATAAGTATGGTGTTTCTTTTCTTTCCTACTGTCTTATGGATAATCATATGATTGCAATTCCTGAAAAAGAGGATTCACTTTCACTTTGCTTCAGAAAGGCTCATTCAATCTATTCCAGGTATGTCAACGCACAGTTCGACTGGCGTGGCCATCTGTGGCAGAACCGATTCCACTCAAGCCCACTGGGTCCTTCATTTCTTTACAATGCAGTTCGCTATACTGAACAGAATCCTGTTCGTGCAGGAATAGTCAGAAATGCATGGGACTACAGGTGGTCAAGTGCAGGATTTCACGTTGGAAAAGTGCTCTCTGACCCTCTAGTTCAAATTGACAATAACCTGTATTCCATGGTAGATGATTGGCGTACATATCTTTCAATAAATCCGGATACCGTACATTTATTGGAATTACGCAAAGCTGCTAAAAGAAACAGACCTATAGGCAGCAAGCAATTCATGAAGAATATGAATGACAGATTCGGAGTTCCTTTTACTGCTCGAAAACCCGGTAGGTATAACGAAAAAGTTGAAAAAGGGACGGAGGTAATTAGAAATTCTAATTACCTCCGTCCCTAATTGTTTAGATTACACGGAAGCGTTCGGTACCTACTTCGAGGATTTCCTTGCGGTATTCCTGGGAATGTGTCATCGGTGGCTGGATCGAAGCTGCCCTGGCATCTGCTGAAACGGGAATGAGTGTTCCCCTGCCGTCCCAGTTTCTGTCCTCCCCGGTATTCCAGTAGAACCGAACAAGATCTCCGAGTTTATCTCGCACAATAGTATCGATATTCTCAATCGAAATATCAATACCAAAAGCACCCGCCAGAGCTTCAAGAACCTCCACTCCGGTTTTCCCTGACGGCGGTGTTACCGCTCTGGCGTACTCGGTCAGGTTCCCTTCAAAGTTGCACCTTGACCCTGCAGTTTCCAGGAAAGTTGAGCCCGGAAGTGTAACATCAGCGAACCTGGTGGTTTCGGTATCGGTCCAGTCCATGGCGGCAATGAACTCGGTATTACGGAACCAGGAACCCGGTCTGTTGTACTCCAAAGGGTTCTCGCCGATTATCAGTGCCGCTCTAATCGTCCCTGCTTCAAGAATCTGCCGTAGTTCCTGACTTGTTGCGGCTCCTGGCAACTCTTTACCGGTAGCTATTCTACCGGGCAGAAATGCAGGATCGGCTCCCATAACCTCAAGACCTGCGCTGTTCGCAATCAACCTTGGAAGAAGCATATCTGAAACCTTACCCGCTTCTCTAAGCATCAGGACCAGATCGGCTAATATTTCCATGTCATCGGGCGATGAACCCTGTGCTCTGTCCGGGCTGTGAATGAAAACAACGTTTCCTGAATGGCGGATAAGCTCAGCCGTTTCATATATATCCGATTCCTCCGCACCGGATCTGGCAGCTGATAGTTCTATTGAGACCTCCCTGTTCAGAAGGAACTCTCCACCTCCGTCAATGTCCGAGGGAGAGACATCGGAGTCATCTATGAGAACCTGCATAACAGCGTTCCAGAAGATCGATGCTCTGCCTCTCATTGGATCTACTGCCAGGGCTGCAAGGTGCTGGTCCATAGCGTCCAGAGCTGAGTTCGAAACGATAAGCTTCGCCCCGCTCTTAACAGCCTGGATAACATCCACTGCAAGTATCAGATGATCGGATTGAAGGGATGTATTGTTACAGATGATCAGATCAGCGTTTTCAAGGCAGCTCCTGTCGGATGTGGAAGCGGTGAAGCCGAATGCAGGATCCAGTACGCCGCTGCGACCCCCCCCTGAGAGTATTGCAAGTGAGCCGATGTTATTCGTTCCTATGCCCTCCCTTGCAATTCTTCCTGCAAGGTAGAGTTCCTCGTTCGTGAGTTCGGGAGATACGAAGACGGCAACGCTTTCAGGACCATGCTCATCGGCCACCTGTTTGAGGGACTCTACTATTCTCCCGTTCGCCTCCTCGAAACTCACCGGACTATAAGAATAGCCATCCTTCTTAACCGGACCTGTGAATCTTTC
>JAUVUL010000172.1 GCA_030600975.1 Candidatus Aegiribacteria sp. | reverse complement strand
AGAGATCGTTTAGCATTCTGCCTATCTGGTACTGCGCCTCACTCTCTCCTATGATATGGACCAGTCTTCTGCGGGCATCAGCAATACGCGAAACTGTCTGTGCTCCCTGAACAGTACTGTAATGTGGTATGCCGCTGTAGGATGAGCAGAACAGAACGTAAAGCCACTGTATTTCAAATTTGACTATCTCCGCGTTCAGCGAGTCCTGTTCTTCAAGTTCAAGTATCCCAGTATATGAGTTATGCAGTAATGATGTTTCCCGTAGAACAGGGGATCCTGTATGATCATCTCTCATCCTCATGAAGCAGTATAGTGGCCCTCCAATACGTTCCCAAAGAATTTCCAGTTCATCTCTGACGCCGATAGATACATCCTGCAGAGAGATCGTGGATTCGATGAAAACCATTATTTCAAATATGCGCCTGTCGAATCTGAGCATATTGACTTCGATGGACAGGTAAAGTAACCTCTCATCGTTTTCATCCAACCCGGTCCTCAGAAGTGCTTCATTCAATTCATCCATCATCTGCGATAAATCCATCGGCCAGGCTGATATATTAGCGAAATCACCGTAACTGAAGCTGTTCAGGATCTCATTGATCGTCTGTATCCCCTCAAGATCACCCTCTGAAACGAGAATGCGTCCATTCAAAGCACGTTGAATAGGAAGAATATCAAGTTCACTCTGACTGAGACCGCTCAAATATCTCCGCACTCCAGCAGTATCTCCCTCCTCGAACTGCTGAAGGATATCCAGACCTTTCTGCATCTCCTGGATCTGCATATCAGTATACTCATTTATTTCAGAAGCGATTCCTAGATTACTACTGCTTAAGAGACTGTTGAGTTCACGGTTAAGGCTGTCAGCCGAGTCCATATATCTGAGAAAAGTGGTACCGTAATCGAACAGCTGCGTTCTAAGACGAAGATCCCGTTTTTCTAGACGGATGTTCTCTTCAGCCAGTTTATAGATCACTTCCATTGATATTTGCCACTTCAGATATACACCATCCAGAGACTGTGTAAGGGGGGTGAGGATATAGATCTTCTCCGTATAGGATCCTCTGTTGTGGGCATGCAGATCCCATGCGTTCCGGAGTGATGCAAGAGCGCTGTCGGGATATCCAAGAGCTATCCATACAAGGGCAAGGTTATTGTGAACCTCAGCATAATTCGGAGCCATCCTTGTAAGCGAATCGTAAGCTGCCAGACCAAGTCTCATATACCGGTCTGTCTCTTCCTGATCCTCTGCAACTATATCGTTCATCTGGAGAATGGAAGCCATCGGCGGCGTAATTTGCTGATGCAACCTTGCAGTTGATATGCAGGCACTGCCAAGGGCGTACCACCCTCCAAGCTCTTCAGGATTGGTCTCAACACATTTACCGCACCATGCCATTGAGCTGTCCGCCATATGTCTCGCGTTATCGTAGTAGTAAAGCGCCCTCTGCGCAGCCTCAGGGTTCCCGGTGTTCTGCCATTCCTGAGCGGCGTTAACGGCATTCGTGATTCCAGGCTGTATATGGGTAAGATATAAATCCTTTCCGATGAACAGCTCCCTCCCGGATCTCATCGCACTGAGATATCCGGGAAAAGCAACGATTCCAAAAAGAATGGCGACCAGAAAAAGGAAACATGCGAGGCCATATCTCCTTACACCCTTAAGAAGAGTGAATTCGCAAGGGATAGATGCAAGAAGCAGGCCTGTGAACAACGCCAGAAGCAACGCAGATGAAGGCCATCTAAGAGCCACCGATACCGTAGCTTCAGCCAGCAGGGCCACTATACCGCCGATTATTCCAGAAACCAGCCATTTACCTGCTGTCTCACGGTTATTATTTTGTGGAAAAACAGATTCTCTTTTTCTGTATACTATCTTGAAGATTGAATAAACAACAGCTGCCCACAACAGCAGCCCTATTATCCCGGTATCACCGATTATCTCAAGATACTCACAATGCGCATGAAGGGTATTATGACTGACACCGAGAAGGAAGTACTCCGGATTCCTGAACTGAGGAAAAACTATCTGGAATGAACCGGGACCATATCCCAGGATTGGATTCCTCTGTATCATTGAAAGTGCGACGGACCATAAGAGCTCCCTTACCTGAAAAGTACCGGTTTCTGTTGTAGCAAGTTCTTCCATTCGGCTTCCCAGGAAGATAACTGAGCCTCCTATCAGAATCAGAAAAACCAGAAGCAGTGGAATAAGTATTCTTCTGTTCTTTCTGATGAACGGTAAGATGGAAAAGAATACAGCGATAGCGAACAGGCCTATCATGCTGCCCCTTGTTTTGCTTGCAAGCATCGCACCCGTACAGAGCAGAACAAAACAGACGGCTGATATTAACCTGAATTTCGACAGTCTCAGCCTGCTGAGAAGGAACCCTGCGCCTGCGGGCAGCATTGCCATTGAAAAACTCCCGAGAAGGTTCGCATTCCCCATAGTCCCGGAACTTCTCCCCATCTGTGTAAGGCCTGCATCCCACGGGAAGATTATTATGCCCATGGACTGAAGGATAGCGTATACTGACAGAATAGAAGTGGATAATACCATAACCCACAGAATGATATCCCTGGTTTTCTCAGTGAATGTAGTCGCTATGACGAAAACAAGGCCTCCAAGAGCAATGGTACTGTACATATACTTGAAAGCATTGACGGATTGAATCCCGGAAAAATGGCGAAAAACCATCCAGAGAATAAGTAGAATAAATGATGCTGCCAGTGACCTGCTGATCCTTGCCGACGCGATCCTGCCGTCTATTACGATGCCCAGAGATGCTACCAGCAAGGCAAGTGCTGCACCCCCGACGTAGATGAGTTCCTTTATCAGTATGCTGCTTCTGCTGTTTGTATGGACGAGAAACATCGATCCCAGTATCGTCAGGATTATGATCATCTGGATTGCGATTCCTGGGAATTTCCTCATTTCTTAATCACCTGGTTTCAGCACGGTTCATAAAAAACGAAAAGAGAGCAACGAGACCAAGAGCGTGAGCAAACAGCAGAATTGCCTGATAAGGCTCCAGTGTTGGAAGAAGAAGGGCCAGAGTACCAAAAAGAGCCGCCACCACCAGCAGAACCCTGACTGCCTGGTTATGAGATAGTCCCAGTCGCATCAATCGGTGGGCAAGATGATTTCTGTCCGCATCGAAAAGAGGTTTTCCATTCTTCCATCTATATCTCAACACGAATGCTGTATCTATCATGGGAAGAGCCAGTATCAATACCGGAGTGAAAATGGCAATTTCCCGGATGGACCCCTCCGGAGTATAAACACCCAGTACAGCTATTACCCCCAGCATGAAACCAAGCATGTTACTGCCGCAGTCGCCCATGAAGATAGAAGCAGGATTGTAGTTGTAGAAAAGAAATCCGACTGTCGCCCCTCCGAGGGCCGCGCTGATGAAAGCGAGGGAGTAATTACACGAAATAAGATTAACTATCGAGAAGAATATGGCAGCTATGGCGCATGTTCCGGCAGAGAGACCGTCTGCGTGATCAAGCAGGTTCACGGAATTGGTTATTCCAACGAGCCAGATTACTGTCAGCGGAGCGGTAAGCCAGGCATAACTGCTTCCTGTAAGGAATACGTTCAGCAAAGCTCCCTTTGTAACGAAAACAAAACCCATAAGAACCGCAGCAACGGTATGAAGCGCAAGTTTTATGACTGGAGAAAGACCAAGGATATCATCCACGAGTCCTACAATTGACATCAATCCCGCTCCTGTGATCACCAATATACAGAGGGATTTCCACCCGAATGAAATCAGGCTGACGCCGCCATCAAGGAACAGCAAGCCTGCAATAATAGTCACAGCGAAGGAGAAGTAGATCGCCATCCCACCCAGAAGAGGTGTAGTCATCAGATGCCTTTTTCTTCGATTCGGCTTGTCCACAAGCCTGTACTTGAGAGCTACCCGTCTTGCAAGAGGGGTCAAAAGCACACTTGCGCTCAAAGCTGCTAAGAAAGCAAAGCCGATTTCTATAGTACTCATATTTTGTTACTGTACAACCAGATGTAAGTTATCCAACTATTAAGTTGCATTGGTTTTCATGCGCAATCCATCAATACTGAACAGGTGACTTCTCACCAGGTCCATGGAGAATCCGAACATCTTTCCAGGAATCGCTTCAACTGTTGGAGCGCATCTTGCTGCGAACTGCCTGCCGTTGAATTTCATGTAGATGATATTCTCATTACCCAGGGTTTCAATAACCTCAACTTCACCTGAAAGCCGGCTTCCCGCTGAAGGATGAATATCCTCAGGCCTTATTCCGAAAACGTATTCCCCATCCGGTATGCCTGCACAGGGAACATTCTCCAGGACATTATCACCCGCATGGATTACACCGTTTTCCAGCTCAACGTTCAGGAAATTCATTGAGGGACTACCGATGAATCCTGCCACAAAGCTGTTAACAGGATTATCGTATAGGTTCAGGGGTGTTGCTATCTGCTGAATATTTCCATCCTTCAGCACCACTATCCTGTCACCCAGCGTCATCGCTTCAGCCTGATCATGTGTCACATATATCATTGTAGATCCAAGCTTTGTGTGCAGCTGGCTCAATTCATTCCGCATCTGTACCCTGAGTTTGGCGTCAAGGTTCGAAAGGGGTTCATCAAAAAGAAATACGGCAGGATGCCTGACAATCGCTCTTCCAAGGGCTACTCTCTGTCGCTGTCCTCCGGAGAGCTCTCGTGGCTTCCGCTGCAGATAATCGGACATCCCCAGAATTTCCGCTGTTTCCTACACGTTCTGATCTATCTTATCTCCGGACATTTTTTTCATTTTCAGTGAAAACGCCATGTTATCGTATACCGTCATATGGGGATAAAGAGCGTAATTCTGGAAAACCATTGCTATGTCTCTGTCCTGAGGCTTGATATCAGTTACATTCCGCTCATCGATGAAAAGTTCTCCAGTAGTCGGTTCCTCGAGTCCTGCCAGAATGCGCAGAGTTGTGGATTTGCCGCATCCGCTGGGACCTACGAGAACCAGAAATTCACCGTCCCGAACCTCAATATCGAATCTAGCAAGAGCAAGTATATCTTTCTGGTAGGTCTTACTGACTCCCTGAAATCTTACAGAGGCCAAGAATCACGTCCTTTCATTGTCGGACACACTCCTAGTCCTCAACCATGATAACCGAAACTGTCCGACCTTCAAATGCGGCGGTCTCAGGATTGATCGGATCCCTTATCCATTTGTATCCGTTAACATAGAATGCGTACCTGTAGACACCTCCGGGCAGTTCGGAAATATCTATCGTCCAGAAGCCACTGT
>JAUVUL010000066.1 GCA_030600975.1 Candidatus Aegiribacteria sp. | reverse complement strand
GGGTGCTGATCTGCGGTTACCGCTAAAAGTGTAATAAATGAATAGTTATGGACTCCTGTGCTGGGAGTGGCTATACTTCAGTCGCGAAACAAGTTAAGCCCAGCCCAACAAGGAGTCCAAGAATGATTGCCAACGACAGTATCAGAAAATCACTTATCAGAAGCGTGAAGAAGTAGAGCCTGTCCAGATAGCAATAACGTTTGAGGGGCAAGTTAACCCTTCTTCGAGAAGTATGATCTTACGGTTTCAGCAACGATGACCTGTTGATCTTCAGTAATATCGGGAAACATGGGCAGAGTCAGGTTGCAGGAACTGTTCCATTCCGATACCGGAAAGTCCCCCGCTTCGTGTCCAAGGTATGAATATGCCTTCTGGGTATGCAGAGGAATGGGATAATGAAGTCCGGAAGCAACATCCCTAAGGGAGAGGAACTCTCTCAGGTCCTCCCGGTCAGGTGTGTGTATGGCATAGAGGTGGTATACATGCCTGACGTCTCCATCCTCCACAGGCAATTCAACCGGAAGTCCGGAGAGGAGCTCATTGTATCTTTCTGCCGCTTCTCTTCTTTTATCGTTCCATTGAGAGATGTATCTGGATTTGACACCCAGAACCGCCCCCTGAAAGGCAGACATTCTGTAATTGTGTCCGATATAATCGTAGAGGTACTTCTCTCTTGAACCGTGATCCCGAAGCGTTCTGACCCTTCCGGCGATGTCTTCGGAGTTCGTGGTCACTGCTCCACCTTCGCCGAACGCGCCAAGGTTTTTCCCCGGGTAGAAACTGAATGCTGCAGCCGTGCCGAAACTTCCTGCTGGTCTTCCATCCCTTAAGGCATCAACGGACTGGCAGGCATCTTCAAAGAGCAGAAGACCGTAACGCTCCGAGATTTTCTCAAGCTCAGACAGTGCTGCAGGCTGTCCGTAAAGGTCTACAGCAAGAATTCCCCTGACCTGCGCATTGGTTTTCGGGTCAACGGGTCTTCCTGCTGATGAACAGGATTCAAGAAAACTCCGAACCTTGTCAGGTGACAGGTTAAGTGTATCCTTATCCACATCCACAAAAACCGGGACATGCCCGGCCAGTACAATACCCTCCGCTGAGGCAGTGAAGGTATTCGGAGGAACGATAATTCCGCTTCCCGGCTGCAGGTCACTGGCCCATATCATGATATGTACCGCAGCTGTTCCGCTTGAGACGGCTATGCAGTACTTCGTTCCGGCTATTTCAGCGAATCTATCTTCAAATGAGATAACCTTGGGACCGAGAACATAATAGCATGTATCCAGCACTTCTGCGAGTTCACTTCCTATTTCGTCCTTTATCTGATTGTACTGCGTTTTAAGATCAAGAAATGGTACGAACATACTTACCTCCGGAATTGAATGAACATTTATTTAATAAATTATAATCTACTATATCGTCATTGTCCGGTCAGCACCCTTCCAGTAGATTTGCCTGATGAGAGCAATAACCCACATTTCAGCAAGTGCCGCTGCTGCGGTGATTTCAGGTGCAACTGCTGGACCTGCAGCAGCCGCTGGAATATTTCTTTTCGGCGGTTTTCTGGATATAGATCATATTGGAAGTTTTGTTTCCGCCGGTCATCCGGCAAATCCCGTGGCGCTTTTTCAAAGCATTTTCCGAAACGAAAAGCAACTGGAGAAAAGATACTCAATTAAACGAGTCATTCCGTCAAATTGGATCTTCCCAGCGCTTCACTGTATCGAATTTGCGCTGCTGCTGGCTGGAGCCGGTGTAATACTGACGTCACGACTGCTGATGTGGGGAGGGGCTGGAGTTATCCTCCACCTTCTGCTGGACATCAGAAGCTACCCCTGCAATCCTGAATTCTTTTCGATTATATGGCGAATTTCACACAAAAAGCAATTACTCCGGGCATGGGTTAAACACCGATCGAAAGTTTACTGGTAAGCATTCTATTTTACCAGTATCCAGTTGGAATATCCACCTATTTTTCTTCCGATCAACCGTTCAAAAGCGGAGTGTATTCTACACCAGGGTTGAAGGTGTTCATGGTCAGGAGGATTATCCGGGTCGGAGTAATCCTCTGCCCTCCAGTTTTTGTTCTCTATCCGCTCCCGCATCACTGCAGGATGTGTCCCGCTGAGTAGAGGTATCCTGTCAAGGGGACCATAATCCCATGGTTTACCGGAATCGGAATGCTTTTTTTTCATCCATTCATCATCATGATAAAAACTGTCCATTATTATCGTTTTTCTTCTCATCACCTCTGGATGACGAACCCACCCGTAGTGGTAAATCCAGGCACCGCAATCGGCAACGCGGAGTTTCTTACCATCTATTCTGAAGCTCTGTGCATCTTTCCAGCTTCTTATATTCCTGTCGTTCTTTATTGCTCGAATTTCCCTGTCGTACCAGTTGTGCCCTCTGTGAACCCTCTTGTAGCTGCCCCATAGGTGATTGTAGTGGAAGAGAAGTCCATCAACATCATCCCTGGAGTCGTATTTCTCCATGGCCCTGACTATCACGGGGAAATCCTCTTCATGTATCACTTCATCAGCCTGAAGATAGAGACACCATGGATACCGGCACTGATCAAGGGCGATATTGGTCTGGTCGGCAATTGTTGCACCATCCACAAATCTGTCAGGATTCCAGTCGGTTTCGGTTATCCTGATCCTGGGATCCCCGATATTCCTTACCACTTCCAGGGTGTTATCGGTACAGTCGCCAACATTGACTATATACTCATCGACTATCGGAAGGGCTGACCTGATGGATTCCTCTATGGGATAATCAAGGCGGATTGCATCCCTTACAAATGTGAATCCAGAGATTCTGATCCTCTTATCCAAAGTATTCCTCCGGTTCATGCTTCTTGAAACATATAGCCGTGGTTGCTGCAATTCAAGGTTGCAGGTAATGTATCATACATATATTTTCTTTTTCGATGCTTATCAGAAGTTACCGGGTGATGGAAAGAATGATTTACCGCGATTAATAAATAGTGCAACACTGGATGATGCTCCCTCTCCGCGAGTATCGTTCATTGTGTTCATCAACGTTTCAGTATATTAGACAGTGCAGGATTGCCATCGGTATTCCTGTCTTGGACAGGAGGCTGGGAAGTGTTCTCCGGGGTAGTGTTTTAGCAGTCAATCTCGAATGGTCTGAAAAAGCAGGGAATTGGTTTTGAGCGGAAAAGAATCTGTCATTCTGCGCTTGAACAGTCTCACCGGACGGAGACTGATGCTTTTCCGGATCGCTGTTTTAGGAATACTCCCGCTGGCGATTCTTATTACCGGTACCTACAGAATTGCCTTCACTCCCTCAGACATCGAAACTCTCGGGAGATTTATTAAACCATTCCTGTTTATGGATGTCAGCAATTTCAGCTGGGCTGCAGCGGAGAGTTATTCCTACGGAATAATACGTCCGCTTTACGGTATTTCATTTTTTATTGATTTCTCTTTATGGGGAACCTCCTTCTTTTATTATCATCTTACTGATCTGCTCCTGTCATGGATTGTCTTCCTCATGGCCTACCTTCTTTTCAGAAGACGGTTCAATCGATTCGTTTCAGTACTGGCGGTAACGATCTGGGCTGTTCTTCCGCTGCAAAGTCATTCGCTTGTTACATTTGTGGGTAGAAATGACAGGATATTGACCCTTTTCATATTGGGAGCACTGCTGGCATATGACAGGGCGATAGATGCATCCGAAGGGAGAAGGAAATGGCTTCTCGTTTCCCTTCTGATCTTTTCAGCCGGTGTCTGCAGCAAGGAATCTATCTTCTACTATTCACTTTTCCTGTTTTCCTGGAGTGTGATTGTCGCGGGCAGAAAAATCACCGATACACTGAAGCGGGATATCGTCCTGTGGGGAGGGATGACCGCTGTGGCGGTCTTGTACTTCTCCTTGAGACTGTTGCTACGAATTCCGATGGGTAATCCCACAGTATACAATACCGGCGTTGATTACCTGAGCCTCCTGGGCCAGATGGTTTCCTGGAGTTTTCCCTTGACTCTGCCGTCATCGTTACTTCCCGTTGCAGGGGGCTTGTGCATTCTCGCTGCTGCAGTGGCAACCTTTACCGGCAGAATTCCGGCGGATATCAGGTATGGTTCTTTCTGTCTGTTCGTGGGATTTCTTCATATTCCCGTATTCTGGATACAGAAATGTTTTCTCTGGCTTCCCTGGCTCTGGGGTGGTCTGGCCGTGGCAGGTGTGCTGTCCCTTTTCATTCAGTGGGCCGGGAAGAGGTTCGGCAGAGCGGGGAGTTCAGCCGGGTACGTTCTAATAGCGTTGATTCTGGGATTCTCAGTTCTATGGAGCAGAGGAACCATTGATGAAGTTGTTCATACCCCGATGATATGTGATGAAGCGGTGACATTCATAATCGGGAATTCGGAGGAAGGACATTATTCGCTGGATATTCTGTACTCAAGACCCGAGATGTTCGTAACCATAATACCTGGCGAAGATGCTCAGTTCCACACTCAATCAAAGCTTCACGAATACATCGAGAATCTGCTTCAGCTCCGACTTGAAGATCCGGGAGCGGAACTTGAGCCTTTCAGCAGATAGGTAATCGACCTTTACCTGAACTCCGGGATCAATCCACAACAACGTGTTTCTGAAACTCAGCTCTGCAGGAGGACCATCTGCCTCTATCAAGACCGGTTTCGGGAGTGAAGCAGTTCGCTGCAGCAACACCCATTTCAATTGTATGATGAGTATTGTCATGGGCAAAGAGTCCCTGTCTTCCCAGAGTAATGAGATTGCCGATGCTGCTCAGATAGTTGTCCACTTCATCAAAGGCGCTGCGGTATCCAAGCGAATATGAGGGGTATGCGTATGAAATTCGTTTAACGAAACTGCTTATTACAGGAACTGCAGGGAGTTCCGCCAGTTCAAGATTCTTTATTACGATCTCTGTAACCTCTTCGTTTCCCATTTTCCAGATGGAATCGGTACTCCAGCATGGAATTTCAAAGCAGACTCCTGTTCTGTCAGGTGGATCCGAGGAATTGGAATAGTTCTTCTGCTCCGACATCCGTGAAAAAACGATATCCGTTCCTGGAAAATAATGAGCGTCGAATTCAGTGTAGCGGGGAGTATCAAGTTCCAGAAAGCTTAGAATCATGGAGCGGTAGGAGAGCTTGCTCAGTGACTCAATTATGTTCTCCGAAGGCCGGGGAGAAAGAGCTTCGCACAGTTCAGTGACAGGGATCGTTGAGAAGATGAAATCCGCTTCGATTTCCTCTGAACGTCCTTCGTTATCTTCTGCAGTAATCACTATTCCGCGGTCATGAATACTGATCGTGTCAATTCTGCTGCCCTGAATGATACTGCCTCCGAGATTTGCAATCCTCACCGCGGTCTTCTCGCAGATGCGTCCGAATCCACCAGCAGGATAGTAGAAGATGTTCGTATCCGCTTTGGAGCCTGTAACTGCCTTCAGAGCCTTGAGTACTATTTTACCGATGCTGCCTGAGGCGATCCGCTTTTTGGCCTGTATACCGTGAAGAAGTTCGGGAGGGAGCCCCCACAGTTTTTCGGCGTAGGGGAAATAGAACTCTCCGCTGATGGTGGGTCCCACTCCCGAGATCAGTACTTCTCTGAAGGTTGCGTTCTCGCATGCCTTTTTCCTGAAAGGGCTTGAAATAAGATCCCGTACTACACCCAGCGTAAAGGACGGCGGCAGATTGGCCATGAGATTCATTGGTTTCAGAGGGAACTTAACGAATCTCCCGTTGAGGAATATCCTGCCGTTTCTTGGTCGTTCCAGAAGCTCACTTCCCAGAAGGTGACGGATTTCTTTCAGCAGTTCCCGGGAAGCAGCCGGGTGAAGCCGATGGCTGCCAAAATCAAAGACAAGGTCTCTATAGCTGAAGCTGGCTGTCATACCTCCGGGAGTGACATTCCGATCTATAACCATCACATCCAGATCCGGATGGGTTTCAAGAAGTGTTTTTGCCACCCACAGTCCGGCCGGACCGGCACCAAGAACAGCTACTTTGCGTATCAACCCGGCCTCCCTCTTTCAGGTCTATTTATATATGAGATATAATTATCGGAAGATATGTACATATCATACCAGAGCATATAGTTGAGAAGCCCCCAGAGTGCACGGCCGTGATCATGCCTCATTTTCTGGTGCTCGCTCCAGAGCACTTCTATTCCATCTGCATTCAGAAGTCCTGAATCAAGAGCTGAAGAACCTGAAAGGACATCCCTGGAGAACTCCATAAGGTTGCTTCTGAACCAGTTGGAGTAAGGAATCTCCAGACCGACTTTCTTTTTTTTCAGGATTTTGTCCGGTAGAAGTCCTTTCATTGCTTTCCGAAGAATCTGTTTTTTCCTGAGTCCCGGAAGCTTGCAGTCAACCGGAACCTTTGCCATGAATCTGAAAAGCTCCATGTCGGTGAAGGGAACCCTGGCTTCAATTGAATGGGCCATTGTCATTCTGTCGTTCTTGATCATCAGATCGTGTGGCAGATGGCAGGATAAATCAATACAGAGAATGCGGTTCAGATCATCATCGGCATGGCATCTGTTGTAAATTCGCCTGAAATAGTCATTGGAAGGAGGTAAATTATCCGCGAGAAAACCTCCCGACAGAACTTCAGCTTTTGCATCATCTGAAAGCACTGCTCTCCAGAAGAAGTGAGATTCCGATACGCCGAGTTCAGCGCCTTCAGTAAATCTCTTTGCCTTGAATTCAAAACTGAGTTTCTTATGGGAAACCGGTAGCATGTGAACCATGGGTTTTATCACCGCTTTCCTCAGAAATCCGGGGATAGCTTTTCTATACCAGTTCCGAACTTTCAGGGCTGCATGGGTGTCATATCCGGCAAACACCTCGTCACCGCCTTCGCCGGACAGCAAAACTGTGATGAAATCCGAAGCCTCACATGCAAGGAGCCATGTGGGTATTGCAGAGCCGTCGGCATAGGGCTCATCGATATGAGCAAGATAGCCTGGAAGCAGGGAAGCGACTTTCTCAGGAGTCACCCTGATACTGTGATGATCCGACCCTATGGAACTCGCCACTGTTTCAGCAGCCCATGATTCGTCAAATGAAGGATCTTCAAAAGCGAGCGAAAATGTATGGAATCCGCCGTTACCTCTTATCCGGGCCATCAACATCGTAAGGGCGCTGGAATCAATTCCCCCCGAAAGCATAACACCGACAGGAACATCGGAGATCAGCCGTCTTTCAACAGATGCCCTGAGAAGACGCGCGGATTCCTCAACAGCAGTGTTTTCATCTATGGACGGGTCAATAACGTATTCCATCTCAAAGATACTCTTCTCGGAGACAATCCCTCTGCCCGGTCTGACTTCGATGACTTTTCCCGGTGCCAGTTCATGGATCCCTTTGAAAGGAGTAAGTGTATCGGGAATGTAATCGTAGGACAGGTAGTGATAAAGGGCTTCAGGAGATGGTTCTCTGCTGAAATCAGGTGCCTGCAGAAGTGATTTAATCTCAGAGGCGAACCAGAAATTACCGTCATACTCCATGTAAAAAAGCGGTTTGATCCCGAATGGATCCCTCGCGAGGATAAGCCTGTTTTCTTTCATGTCCCAGATTGCAAGGGCGTACATGCCGTTCAGATGCTCAAGAAACCCGTCATCAAGCTCCTCGTAAAGATGGAGGAGCACCTCGGTGTCCG
>JAUVUL010000274.1 GCA_030600975.1 Candidatus Aegiribacteria sp. | reverse complement strand
CCCGGAACCCCGCTTCTTCCGGCAGTTCCCGAAGTATTCATACTCCCCGATGGCGCTGTGAACGTTACTTTCAGCGTAGTCTCCCTTGAAGAGACTGTAATAGGTCTACCGGGGATAGTAATTATACCTGCTACTGAACTCAGACCATTCAGTTCACGAAATTCAGGTTCCATTCGCCTGCCTGATCCTGCTGTTTACTCATCCGACTCCCCCTGGCCGGAGAATCCGATTATCAGTACACACACCGGCACCCTTGCGGGAGTCAGGATAGCTTCCTGTCTCATTCAACCGTGGGTTTACATTCCGGCAACAGGTTCGCTTAACATCATAAATGAAATAGAAATAACCGTAACATGGGAAGACGGCTTTTATTACGATCTGACAGCTGAACAGGTAAGGGTTGCCCGAAGCAGGATTGATGTTCTTGAAGGGACTGCTGATCAGGTCTCTCCATGGGATTCATCCCCAATCCAGGGGGGAGATGCTCAGTACCTGCTGATCTGTGACAGTTCATATATGGTAACTATGGAACCGCTTGCGTCTTTTCATGAGGACAGTGGATATTCAGTTGAAATAGCTGCCGTGCAGGAAATACTTGCCACCTTCCCCGGCATCGATGACGCTGAGAAACTACGGAATTTCATAAAGGACAGGTTCCTTGAACACGGGACTGTCTTTGTCCTCCTTGCTGGTGATGAAACACTCGTTCCCGTGAGGATGATTTATACTTGTTGTGAAGATGTGATGCCCGAATGGGCCCCCGTCGATCTGTATTTCGCCGACCTTGATGGCACATGGGATGGCAGCGGAGACGGTGAATACGGCCAGCCGGATGACAGCCTTGATCTCTACGCGGATGTACTGCTGGGCCGGGCACTCTTCTCAACTATTGATGAAGCGGAGCTATTCGTTCAGAAAAACCTGATCTACCAGGATACTCCTCCTTCCGGAGACTGGCAGACAAGGGCTGTTCTGTGCGGTGCGGTCCTCTTTGATAGTATTGGCTACACTGCGGACAAGGGATGCGATTCCATCGCTGTTGAATTTCCTCCATACTGGGAAGTGAATAAATTCTACGAAGAACTGCCCGGTGGGGGCTTCGTGGAACATATTCCTATTATAAGCAGTGGTACCGGATGGAATCATTATGCGGGGCATGGAAATGAAAGGGGTATCTACTGGAGTGCCGTCCCTCTGGGAATGATGACAAACTGGATTGCTTCCGACAGCATTCATAACGGCAGTAAAGCAGGAATACATACCAGTATTGCGTGTCATCCAGCCGAATACATAGGCCAGGAATGCTGCGCAGAGGTTCTTCTTAATAATCCTGACGGTGGTGGAGTTGCCGTGCTTTTCAACACAAGCTACGGCTGGGAGGGCCACTGGCCTTCCCTGGGGGCCAGTGAACGGATGTGCATTGATCTTTCCAGGCAGGTTTTTGGCTCACAGGCTTCCAGCCTGGGTCTTGCTTTCGCAACCGCGAAGGATCTCAGGATTCCCTTTATGGACGGAGGTTATGACCGTACGTTCCAGAGCCTCCTGTCCTGGAGCGCCTTTATGGACCCTGCTCTCGTGGTCTTGCAGACCGAAGGAGGAGGATATACTCCTCCCGTAACATTCAATATCGCCCCCCCGTATCCCAACCCATCGGAGAGAGATGCTCCGGTTTCCTTCTATGTTAGCTTCGATGAGGGACCCGCAGAAATATCGGTGCACGATCTTTCGGGAAGACTTATCTGGAAAACGGAAATCCCTTCATCACAGAGAGTAAGCTGGGAGGGAACGGATTCAGCGAACAGAAGAGTTCCTGCCGGTGTCTACATCATCTCCGTAAAGATGGGTGATTCTTTTTCCAGTCGGCTTACCACCGTACTGGACTGATTTAATTCAGAATTCTTGAATTCCGTTCTCTGAGTATCCGTTTTCCGGGCAGGATGGAATACTCTGACAGACTTCCATGTATCAGAACCGGAACAGGAAAACATTCAACATGGAGGTTTAGAATTATGAGACACCTGATAATTGCAGTTATGATCCTTGCAGCTTCGGCACTTGCCATGGAACAATCCATGGATGATACCGGCAGCGGCAGGATGCAGGTTCTTGGTGAAGAAGGGATTGTAGGAGACCTTCCCCTTCAGCACACCTCGGTCGCAATTGACATCAGCGGCAACCTGCAGAGGGTCACCGTACGACAGGTTTATGGTAATCCCTACGATGAGGTTATCGAAGCTATCTACACATTTCCCCTTCCTCAGAGCGCAGCCGTTGACAGGATGAACATGTGGATCGGGGACAGGCTCATCGAGGGAAAGATCCACGAGCGCCATCTAGCGCAACAGATATACAACGAAGCCATTCAGGCCGGTCAGACAGCAAGCCTGCTGGAACAGGAGCGTCCAAACATCTTCACCCAGAGCGTCGGCAATATCCTGCCCGGTGACAGCATCGTAATTGAGATCAGTTACGTGGCACCGGTTGAATACGATGACGGTGAATATGAATTAATATTCCCGATGGTTGTGGGACCCAGGTTCGTTCCATCGGGGAATTTCGTGAGAAGGATCTTCGACATGTTCGAAGTCTCCACTTCAGTTGAAGATGCCGACAGGATAACACCGCCCATTGTTCCGGAAGGTACAAGAACCGGATACGATATTGAATTATATGTCAACCTTAATCCGGGTGTGGCGATCCAGGAATTCGAATCAATGAACCATGAAGTGGATACGAAGCTCAACTGGAACGGTACCGTAACCATTTCTCTCGAGAACGATGACGAGATACCTAACAGGGATTTCGTGCTAAGGTACACAACTGCCTCAGAGAGGATTCAGAGCGGGGTTATTGCTCACAACGGTGAAATGGGCGGCCATTTCATGCTTATCCTTCAGCCCGACGCCGACATCGATGTTGATGAAATAACTCCGAAGGAGATGTTCTTTGTTGTTGACTGCTCAGGTTCCATGAGCGGGCAGCCCATGGAAGTTGCCAAGGAAACCGTAAGACAGTTCGTCCGGGGAATGAACCCGAACGACTCTTTCCAGATAATGAGATTCAGCGAGACCGCAAGCAGCATGTCCGGATCTCCCCTGAGCAATTCGGAAGAGAATGTGGAACAGGGGATACGGTACATCAACAACATGAGCGGTACCGGCGGAACCATGATGATTGAGGGTATCAGGGCTGCCATAGGCTACCCTGAGGACCCGGAAAGGATGCGTTTCGTCATCTTCCTTACCGATGGTTTCATAGGCAACGAAGCTGAGATACTGGGTGAGCTTCAGAGAACACTTGGTGAAAATACTCGTCTGTTCAGTGTCGGCGTCGGCTCCAGCCCAAACAGGTACATTATTGAGGGCCTTGCGGAAGAAGGCAGGGGACATGCGTATTACGTTGGCCTTAACGAAGATCCCGACGAATCGGTTGCTGCCATATACGATAAGATAAACGATCCGTATCTTGTAGGAATCGATATCGACTGGGGCGATCTTGATGTTCATGACATCTACCCCTCGAAGATTCCCGACCTCTATGCGGGAGAACCACTTGTGATTGTCGGGCAGTACGATGGTTCTGGAACCGAAACAGTCCGTCTTTCAGGCACGGTCGCAGGTGAACGCTGGGGACAGGAACTGAGGGTAACGCTTCCGTCCCGTGAAGAGAATAACGATGTAATCGCCACTCTCTGGGCCAGGAAGAAGATCCATGATCTCACCCGCGACATGTACAACACCTACGGCTACCTGACCGATGATCAGAACATCATCGATGAAATAACCGATACAGCTCTTGATTACCAGATCATGAGTGAATACACGGCATTTGTAGCTGTTTCCGAAGAAGTACGAACCGACCCGGACAGCGGTGAACCGATAACTGTCCTGGTGCCCGTCAACATGCCCGATGGAGTTTCGTACGATGGTATCTTCGGTT
>JAUVUL010000102.1 GCA_030600975.1 Candidatus Aegiribacteria sp. | reverse complement strand
TTCTTCATAGATCTCTGCCATTTCAGGGTTTTCTTTAACAAAATATTCTTGTCTAAATAATTCAGCACTTCTTTCTTTTCCTTCTTTAGTTAATTCCTGCATGCTTTACGCTTCCTTTGTTTATTCATCATTTTCGCACTGCCAACCCGTTCTATACTTATCCTTATCATGCTGAGATCACCATTGTATTGATAGCCAACACCCTGATTTCAGGAGGTTATTGCAATATCGATTTCCGCATTGACGGAACTACTGTGGGATCATTTCAGATACTGCCGGGGGTTAATACGATCAACGAATCGTTCGATTTCAGTCCTCTTCCAGCCGGACCACATGAATTACGCTATTACTCGACCAACACAGTCCCCACTGGCTGTGGAAGTATCAGATGGACCGAATCCGGACACAGCATAGTGGTCTTTTCCAATGTCTCCTCCCTTGACGATTCAACATGGGGTATGATCAAGTACGCCTTCTAATCTAACTTGCCGGAATCAGGCACCAGATCTTTGCGAGGTTGTTCCCGTTTCCATCTTTGACCATAAGAGTTTTCCAGTATAACCGTCCAAGCATTTAAAACCTCCTCCATTACGTGTAGAAAGCACTATGAAGGATTCATCTGAACTGATCATCGAACTGCCTGTGGGTATTCTCTCGGATTCCATCTTCCAGAGAAGCTGGCATTCGTTGTCGAAGGTAGAAATGTACTTATACCTTGTGAAAATATCGATCTCCCTATCCGATCGGTTCACCATAATCCAATGGGTTTATTGATACTTCTTCAATTACATTGTACCCGGGAGCGGTCCATTCCTCGTCTGTCTGATCAAGTATGGCAGGCTGCGTGGTTGTTATTCCAACAAGCGCTATCAGTAACAAGTGCATATCAATCCCCTCGGTTGAGATATGTACCGTTTTCAGTAATTTAATAATGCTTTCATTTCTGTCTGGGGAAGGATATCCATTAGAGTCCGCAGATGTCAACAACGACAGACTGAATTCTCCTGCGGACAATTCAGTATATTCCGGTTATGAAAAAGGTATTTTCTTCCTCCTGGGGACAGCTGGAAAAGGGCGGATCCAACGCTGGTGACGAGGCTATTTTCGTCTCACAGGTAAGGGATCTCTCTTCCCTTGGCGATGTCCGGATGGGAGTGATGTCCGCCGTTCCGGAGAAAACGCAAAAGATATACGGTGTAAAACCCTTCGATGTATCGAAGGGCAAGCTCCGGGCTATGACCCGTGGCGTCAGGTGGTGCGATGTGGTGATAGTTGGTGGAGGTGAACTGGCCCAGGACAGGTCATCGCTTCTTTACACGCCTTTCAACCTGCACCCCATCAGATTGGCCAAACGTTACGGAAAATCGGCTTTTGCCTGGTCTGTTGGAATTGGACAGGGGAACGAACTGGCAAGATGGACACCGGGTCAGCTACGGAAATGGCTTGGGTACTGCAGCGGTGTTACTGTCAGGGACAGGCCTTCCCTCGAAATACTCCTTGATCTCGGGTTGAATCCGGAAAAAGTCAAACTTGCCTCAGATTCCACTTTCACCCTGGCAGGTGACTATGCTCAGCCACACAGTACATCTGAAATCCTTGGAGTTGCCGTAAGGAACGTATCCAACAGACAGGGTAACCTTCTACCCCTTGAAATAAGGAGAAAACTCGGTTTTTACAGGGAACCGGATGTCACCGGCATCAGAAGTAAATGGGCAGATCTCCTTGACAGACACATCGATATTCATGGCGGGCAGATACGCTTCTTCCCATTCCATACGGGAAGCCTCTCGAATTCTGACGATTCCGAATGTGAAGCTGTTATGGCCATGATGAAGCACAGTGACCGCGCAACCATGATCATGCCCACCGGTATCAGGAGTTTTCTGACAAGGATATCCGAATGCCGGGTAATTCTCACCGTCCCTCTTCACGGATCGATCCTCTCTTTAGTTACCGGCACGATTCCGATCGCCGTACCGTACGCCTCCAAGGGTTACAGATTCATGGAGGAGGCAGGCATTCCCGATCTTACGGTCGACTCCTCTTCAGACAGCTGGGATGAGGAATTGAGCGTATTACTCGATAGAACCTGGGATACTTCCCAGAATATTCTACAGGTTCTGGCTGAGAAGAGGAGTGAACTGGCTGAAAAATGCACCCTGAACCTTGATCTTTTCAGACAGACATGCCTGCAGGTATAAACAGAATTACAGCATGATACCGGGAATCCACGCTTCCGTTATGGGAGGGCTGGACAAGGCGCTTGATACACTCAATGAACTGGGGCTACCATGTGGTCAGATATTCACATCAAACCAGCAGCAGTGGAAAGGTCGCGCTCTCAAGGAAAGGGAGGTTGAAAGGTACAGCAGTAGATCGGTTACAATTATTTCTCACACTTCATACCTTATCAATCTTGCCTCAACGGACAGAAGGGTTGTAAAGCTCTCGGTTCCAGCTCTGGAAGCCGAGCTGGAAAGAATGCATATCCTTGGAATTAACTGGTGTGTTCTGCATCCTGGAGCCCATCTCGGTGCAGGGGAAGATGAAGGAATCAAAAAGATCTCATCGATGGCTGGAAAGATACTGCTCAGCTCACCTGCGGATACTGGGATTCTATTCGAGAATACCGCCGGACAGGGAACCACTGTAGGATATTCCTTCAGGCAGCTTGCACAATTGCTTGAACTTACCGACATGGCTGACCGGACCGGGATCTGCTTTGATACATGTCACGCTTTCGCCGCCGGGTACGACCTCTCTTCCTTCCGCGCTGTCCGGAAAACCATGGATAAATTCAATGATGTCGTTGGAATCGATAGAATCAAAGCCTTTCATATCAATGATTCAAAGGGAGAATGCGGAAGCCACAGGGACCGTCATGCCGTTACAGGAGAAGGACTGATAGGTCTTGAGCCCCTCCGGTTTCTTGCTTCAATGCCCGAATTCAAAGAGATTCCTGGAATTTCGGAAACACCTGGAACGGACAGGGACAGGTCACTGGATATAGAAAAAGTAGTCAATCATTAAGTAATAGGAAAGTTGATTTCCGGCCATGCCGCGATTTGTTCCCAATATATTACATCTCCAGGTGGGGTGGAATAAACGATCATGAAAAGTATCAAACCCCCTTCAAAGACGTTAACCTGCCTTTTTCATCAGCTTTCGTTTCTGTAGATTTCTCCAGGAATAAAATTTCGCCTGATCAAAGCCCCTGGGTATGAACCGGGAACGAATACGTGCGGTATCAGTCATTGCCTTCATTGCTGATGCAATCTCTGTAGTGCAGTGTGGATCAACGAGCATTGCGGCATCTCCTGCTATTTCCGAAAGACCTAATGGTAACTTAACCTATATCAATTAACACTCTGAGTCCTGCTGTTTAAAGTTACAGTTGTAATTCTTCCAGGATATAGATCCTTGGGTAATCATCGGGCATGGAGTCAAATGCCAGGATGCCGTGTTGATCAATAATGATCTGCCAGTCTTCAAATGATTTGATATCTCCTGGAAAATCGACCCCTGCGGTGAACAAAAATTCTCCCTCCATGTTATAGACTCGAAATACAATTTCACTGTAAATACCCATCCTCACCCAAAGACGATCTTTGCTGTCGATAAAAATTGATGTAATTGATGTTTTGTATGGATCGGGTTCCCATTCAATGATGCCTTCAACCCCGTAAGATGCCATACTCTCGTTCACGCGATCGATCTCATCCTGGATCTCCTCATCTGTTTTTCTGACTTTCCGGAAATCTTCGTCCTCGATATAAAGGAAAGAAGTGCCATCGGGCATGTAACCTTCTATACTGAAATCATCCGTGGAAAAAGGGGCACAGAACACTTTGCCATCAGGTGCCGCAGCGACCATGAACATGATGTTCTTCGAGGAAGCGGCGATATCGGAAGGGTCAAAGGGTTCGAATGTGGAAAAATACTCCACTGTCGGTTCAACCTCTCCTTCCCATCTCGCCAGGCTGAAGCCCAGGAACATACCCTCTTCGGTCTGATCGAATGCGGTCAGCATTCCGACGATTGCTCCGGAGTCAACTCCGATAATGACTGTAGGAGCTGAGGGGAAGAAACCGATCAGTTGATCCGAATATTCGTAATCGGAATCAAAAAAAGTTATCTTACCTGACATGACATCGGATACTGCAATGCCGCCATCGGACATGAATGTGAAGGAAATGGGCATAAGAAACTCACCCGGACCACTTCCCTCGCGACCAACGGTTTGGATATACTCACCCTCAGGGGAGTAGAAGAGAATGCACAGTTTCTGAATATCAAGAATAGCGATATCGCCACTGGGAGAGTGGAGGGCCAGCGCCGGTTTGCCGAAGACGTAATTGCTGTCACCCATATCGATACCTATTGAGTCCGTAACGGTAAGATAAATATCTATTTCGGGAAGAGTTCCAGAGATTTCCCCTGCATCATTTCGCTGTTCATCTGCAGGAATTTCTCCTTCATCGCCGCATGATGTAAGCAGGAGAAGCAGAAGCATGATAATCATTGATATTTTCATCAGAATATCCCTTCACAAAATGTCTACAGAAATACTAATATACTGAGGATATTATTTTTCATCTCAATAGACACATGCCGATTGTTTCCGTGATACTTCCGGATTGAATCCTGCAGAAGTAAATACCGGTTGAAACAGGCTCCCCGTTCTGTCTTCTTCCATTCCATTGTACCGAGTGCTCTCCGGCGGCAAGCTCGGACTCAGTAAGCGAGCAGATAAGCCTGCCGGAAAGGTCATACACTTCAATTGAAGTGAATCCCGGTTCGGAAAGCTCGAATGAAATGAATGCAGAGGAGTGGAAGGGATTCGGGCTGGCGCAAAGACCAAGGCGGTGAGAAGGTTCCAGGCTGATTCCTGTCCCTGTTACGGTGAAGCTTATGGTGTCTGCGGCAACAGGAACTCCTTCGTCGAAGGATGTCACTATCAGCTCGTTCGTTCCCACCTCTGCGAACAGATCGTCCAGATAAGTGTACTTAAGACCGGTACCGAAGGCGTAGAGGTTCCAGTCCATACCGGCTATGTAAACAACACCGTCTGTGATGGCCGGGCTTGAATAGACATGTTCTGCGCTGGTAGTGTAGGACCAGATCTCTTCTCCGGTTTCGCAGTTCAAGGCGATTACCCGGGCATTATCATCATAGGAATCGCAGCCTTCCCCGTAGAAGACCATACCATCGGCAATACCGGAAGAGCCGTGCTGAGTGCCGGGGACTGACCAGATGGTGCTTCCATCAGGCGCATCAAGACAGTGATAGGTATCCACCTGATCTCCAAAGTAGAGCCTGCCATCGTGATAGGCAGGAGTAGCTGCTAAGTAGTTAACACCTGGAGTGATATCAGACTCCCAGATGGTAATTCCTGTCATTGCATCAATTGCCCGCGTTCTGCCGTCCCACCCGCTGATGTAGATAACACCATCCACAACAACCGGAGATGAGTCCCAGTAACCTTCATATGCATCGGTGTTTTCCCAGATGATCAAGCCTGTATTGGCAACCAGAGCGTACAAAGGGGTTTTGTGATCCCAAGAAATTGTTGGAATAAATACCATGTCGTTCCAGATAGTCATGCAACTCGCTATCATTCCGGAGAGCGTGTCCGACCATATTTCTGCACCCGTTTCTGAATCTAGGCAATACGCATAGGTTTTATATGGGGAATATTGATTATGGGCGCAGTATACCTTGCTTTCAACAACTGCTGGTGTGCTTCCAGTGCAATCAGCATCTCCGTTAGCCCATATCCTCTCACCGGTCAGGGCATCAAAGCACCATACAGAATCGCTGGCTGTGTACAGATAGCCGTTCTTAACAGTAACAGCGTCATCTGTACCACCAACTCGGTATTTCCATATCAGCTCGCCTGTAGCTGCATCAAGGGCATACAAGGAATCACCAGACGAATCTTGAGGATAATAGACTATTCCATCCACTATCACCGGTGTTGGGAATTCGTGGTAATCTCCTGTGACCGGCGCAGTCCAGAGCACAGTGTTATCCGTAGGGGCGGGTGACTCAGAATATCCTGTGTGGAAATCGTTCGCCATGTATGTGTACCAGTCAGTATTCAGCCGGGGGATCTGAACCACTGGCTGCCCGTTAAGTGAGTACTGAACGTATTCAGGTATCTCGTTCTCGTTCTCCACAATGGCCCTGATAGTAAGCCAGTCGCCGTTGTAGGTCTCTCCATCAACAGGTTCCGTGATGTTTACGCCGGTAGCGGAAATAACAAAAAGTACAAAGCATGTTGTGATTCCCATAATACGTTCCCCATTCTTCTATAACAGTAATTGCACTTATAAATCCGTCATTTCAGCAGACACAGGCCGGTGGTTTCTGTGATATTTCCGGATTGAATCCTGCAGAAGTAAAGATCAGCTGAAACAGGATCTCCGTTCTGGCTCCTACCGTCCCATTGAGCAATAGAAAGTTGATTTCTTTTCATGTCGCGATTTGCTCCCAATATATTGAGAGCGTCCGAGATTCTTGAGGTTTGACATTTAAAGAAGAAAGGGGCATCACACAACAGGTAACAAAAACCAAGTTTTCCAACTTGAAGCCTGGAGGTGAGCCCCAGTGAATATAAGAGTGGAAATTGAGCTTGAT
>JAUVUL010000339.1 GCA_030600975.1 Candidatus Aegiribacteria sp. | reverse complement strand
GTAAGAGTCTGATCTTCGGTTTGAAGAAGAAGAAGATACGTACCCGTTTCCAGAAGGCTCGCACAGCATTACATGGAACGGCGTGGAAAACAGATTACTGGAAACGGGTACGTATCTTCTTCTTCTTCAAACCGAAGATCAGACTCTTACCAGTAAGGTTCTTATTCTCTGATAAACTGGTAAGCTGCCGATAGGAAACTGACTGTCTCCATAATGCTTCAATTAGATGTGGTATCGCACGTATATTCTGGATAGAACTTTAAAAGGCATTCAGGGCATAGTCCGTGGCTGATCTGGGCTTCCGAGTGCTCGGAGACATACGACTCGATTTGTTTCCAGTATCCCTGGTCATCACGGATCTTCTTGCATGACGCACAGATAGGAAGCAATCCACTGAGGTGTTTCACTTCATCGAGAGCGTGTTTTAGCTCCTCATTTGCTTCTGCGAGTTCAATATTCCTGAGCCTGTAGATCTCTTTTTCCTTCTCCTTCTTCTCTGTTTCGTACTGTACCTGCAACTCGTTGATTCTACTGCTGCTATCTTCATTGAAGATCTCGTCATTCAGTGCTTTGTATTTCTTATGGTATTCCAGCGCTTCCCTGAAATCCCCCTTCTGTTCAAGTATTGTAGAAAACGCTTCACAACTGTCTCTTCTCAGATCAGGTGCGTCAAGTTCTTCTGTCAGGAGAAGCCCTTTCTCTGCATATTCACAAGCCTCAGGAAAACAATCCATTAATGCATATGTCAAGCCTATGCTGAGGAGCGTCTCAGCAGCATCACGCCTGTCTCCGATTTCCTCCTCGATCTTAAGTGCTCTGAAGAAGTATTCCAGTGACTTTTCATATTCCTTGAGATCCTTTAATACACTACCGATATTGAATAGAGGATCGGAGGTTCTCAATTTATCGCCAAGTTGTTCTCTGATATCAAGTACTCTCCGGTGGTATCCCAAAGACTTCTCATATTCCCCTATGATCTGATAGATGCATCCGGCATTATTGAGTGAATTGGCAAGGCAGTGCTTATTATCGAGTTCTTCAGCGATCTTTATGGCTCTGTTGTGGTAGTCCAGAGATTTGTCCTTGTCATTAATGGCGCCGTAGACGAGTCCGATATTATTCAGTACTGTCGGGATTCTCTTTTTAGCTCCCGAGTCTTCATAGATCTTAAGAGCAGTCAGGAAATACTCCAGAGCCTGATCGAACTTTGCCAGTCTCCAGTAAGTTACACCAATTATGTTGAGAGCGGAAGCCTTGTCTTTATCATCATTGATTTCAGTGGCGATTTCGAGTTTTCTGAAACCGTAATCAAGAGAAGCCTGGTATTCTCCAAGGCACTGGTTGGCCCAGGAAAGCTCTTTCAGGATAATGGATTCCAGCTTTTTGTCTTCATTATTTCTCAGCAGTTCAAGCCCCGGTATACCGTATTCGATAACCTTCCATGAATCGATATCCTTGAATGCCACACATAGATCCGCCAGAATCCTTATACGTTCCAGTCCTTCTGTTCCCGGAAGCATCTTCTCGAGAGTCTCCGGGTTTTTTCTGTCAGTCGAATCGGTCAAATTAAACCCTTTATTCTGTTAGTCCATAGGGCAACATTCGTAGCATGATACTACCTGTCATTATCAAATCTACAGTTTGTGCTTTGAATGTAAATATCGTGAATCTATTGCCCGGTATATGATCCCCATTTTCTTATTCTGCTGCCAGCAGGCTATCCACAGCGGAAGGGAGAATCTCTCCCAATTCAGGATTTGCTCCCACTTCAACGAATGCTATTTTGCCCTCCTGATCGATAACGTACAGGGTGGGGATTCCGGTTACCTTATAATCCTCGGCCACAGCGTCACCCTCAAGAAGCAATCCATACGTGAAACCTTTTTCATCCATGAATGAACCGGGATCACCGTTTTCCCATATGTTCACGCCGTATACGTGAACCTGGTCCTGCGGGTAGCTTTCGCATAACGACTGTATCTCAGGCATTACGACAACGCAGGGGCCGCACCATGTTGCCCAGAAATCCAGCACAACGATACTGCCTCTCATATCCTCAAGAGATACGGCGTTACCGTTACGGTCGGTGAGTGTCCACAGCGGAGCAGACGTGCCAACTGTCAGAAACGCGTTGTAGATATCCACTATGGCATCTTCAGGGGGGTCAAAGGTGAATAAACTGTCGGATATATCAGGGGAAATATCAAGATCGTAGACTTCCAGAACCCTGGACATTTCAATACCATCAGGATCGGTCATCATACGCTCCACACGCCTTGGGATATGATCCTCCAGTCCAAGGGACCACCTGGCCTGCTGGCCACCTGAATATGTTACCAGGTAAGTTTCACATGCGACCGTGCCAACAGTATCAAGACCTTCAGACACCACTGACTGCGAAGCTATCTCATCAGCGAAAGGATCATCAAGGAAGTACTCGATCATCAAGGCGTATACACCGGGTCCGAGGAGGTTAGCCCCTCCCTCTTCAAGAGCACCCTTATCAAGAACATTCTCGTCAGGGTTGTAAGCGTACGCCGAATCGGTCCCGGATACCAGGGTCATGGAGAGTTCGGCTGCGATGCCATCCTCAGGTGATAAACCCTGAATCATTTCAATTCTGAGCAGAGGAGTTTCCATTTCATCAAACCTTATACCTGTCAGGCTTCCCGTCAGCTCAGGCGTACCCGTATAGGGGCTAATCATATATACCCTGAATCTGTACGAGCAGCTGCTGAAGGATTGCGAAGCGCTGTCCGCGAGAATGAATGCGGAATACTCCGCAACCTCTGTTGTATCCTGTGCAGCATGTGATTCTTCATCGTTTTCGCCGCAGGATCCGATCAAGCCGCCTGCAGTTAGCGCGAGAATAAGCGCGATCACTATTCTTCTGTTCATTGGGCACTCCTTGTATCTTTGATATTAAATAGGGTATTTGAGTAAACCGGTATCAGACTGAGCCGGGATACTGCCAGTAACCTGAAAAATCATCTCTGTAATTTTCAGGCAGGAATTCACCTGTATCCGGCACCTGGTAGTACTTACCTCTGTATTCTTTCGCTCTTATCATTTCGAGAACTTCAAGGAGGCGGTCAATATCTTCATGGTTACTGTAGCATCCGAAGCTCATCCTGACC
>JAUVUL010000198.1 GCA_030600975.1 Candidatus Aegiribacteria sp. | reverse complement strand
CGTTCTTTCAGAGACCTGGATCAGCCCTTCGATGGAAGTAATCCATATTTCGAGATAAGCATTCTAAGGAGATCACTCCCTGACGTGTTCAAGTCCCTTTGAGACAAGGTCTCTTACGTGCTCATCATCCAGCCTGTAGAATACGTGTCTTCCCTTTCTGCGGCTTCTGACAAGCCTGGCTATTCGGAGGGATCTGAGCTGGTGGGAAACCGCAGAAACACTTACATCCGTCTTCTCTGCCAGGTCGCAGACGCATTTCTCACCGCAGAACAATGACATCAGAAGAAGCAGTCTGGTCGGATCTGCCATCTGATGAAAAAGTTCAGCAAGAACTTCAACTTCTTCGGTGTCAACCTGCAGACCTTCTTCTGGACCGGTCATTTTCCCTCCCTTACATCGTAGCCAAGTTCCCTGATTGTCTTAACAGCTTCTCTTCTGTCAAATCCGGAGTTTCGGTCCATGGCTATTACGACGGCACCTTTCCCGGCCGAGGCTGATACATCGAGTATTCCCGTCAGTTCTTTAAGAGCCCTGCTGATGGCCATCTCACACTTCGAGCAGTTCATACCCTCAACATATAACTTCACTGTGTCACCTTTTCCAGAGGATTTCAGCCTGAGATTAGGGGATTCTTTGAAGGCGAACCAGGCCATTCCCACAATAAGGAGTACTCCGGCGGCAATGCTGAGTAAACCTGTGATCGAATCCGTAACGTGCCCGGCATGGTAGGACCGGGATACTGAAACGCCGAGCGAGTTAAGGATTCCTCCTGCAGCAAGACTGATAAATATCACGGTCAATATGTAAACCAGAAAAACCTTCGTTCCAAGGTTTTTGCGAACTGCGCCCATGGTTGCGGCGTTCGTGGCCGGGCCGGCCATGAGGAATACCAGAGCGCTTCCAACGGGAAATCCGGCGTAAATGAGACCGGCTGCAATAGGGACAGATGAGATGGAGCAGACGTAAAGGGGAATTCCGATTGCAAGTGCCGCCAGTAGTCCCAGCGGTCCTTCGAGAATGGCATACTGTGACAGCTGCCCCGGCTTAAGTAAAGTGGTTATTAACGCGGATATCACTATTCCGAAGACAAGCCATCTGTAGATATCCCTGAAAAGGCCGTTGAACGAGTAATTCCAGATCCGGCGAGGAAGCGAACCGGTTTCAATATCGGTACATACCGGTGCTTTTCCCTGGTTTTCACTTCCATTCCCGAAAACGAGTAATTCCAGATCCGGCGAGGAAGCGAACCGGTTTCAATATCGGTACATACCGGTGCTTTTCCCTGGTTTTCACTTCCATTCCCGATTCTATCTGCTATAGTTCCCCCCAGAAGACCCGCAACGAAGGCCGCAATAACCTTTGAAAGTGCAATCGGCCATCCGAGAATCGACCACGTTACAGCTATGGAATCTACTCCGGTCTGAGGAGTGCTTAAAAGGAATGACGTAACAGCGCCCCTGGAAGCTCCGTCCCTCCGGAGGCCCAGTGCCGCAGGCAGTACTCCGCAGGAGCAGAGCGGCAGGGGAACACCTGCAAGAGCAGCCTTAGCGCTGCTTTTGAATCCCGGTTTTCCCAGGTGGGACAGTACTCTCTCTTTCTTCACGAAAACATGCAGCAGTCCTGCCAGCAGCAGCCCGAGAATCAGTGATGGCGCAAGGGCAGTAACTGTACTCCATAATGCATTAATAAATTCAATCACACAATTACCTCTTATTCTATTGAACACCTGAGCAACTGCTCAAGTATTATAATAACGAAAAGCTATCTGTCAACATCCGGATGGATTCAAGAGCTCTGATCAACCTTGTTCAGTATCCTGGTTCCATGATCTTTTACCTTTCGGCACCTACCTGGAGCATGATATATTCCTGTTGAGAATCCCGTGAGGATCCGCCTCCTGACTGTATTATCTGAATATGCTCTGAGTAAGGAGAGAGAGAATTGAAAGATTATCTGCTTGAAATGCTGGAATGCCCCGACTGCTACGGGACTCTTGAATGGAACATTAACGAGAGTGTGGATGATCGCATACTGGAGGCTGCAGCATCCTGCGAAGCATGTTCCGCCTCCTATTCGGTCAGGGAAGGAATAGGGATATTTCTTACACCGGATCTTCCTCGTAACGATCTGTGGGAAAACGTGGATAACAGACTGTTCGAATTCCTTGAAATCCACCCGGAAATTGAAAAGGCTCTGATGGAGAACCCTCTGGAAACTCTGTCCCCGGTGGATCAGCATTACCGAGGAGTGATACTGGAACAGAAGGGAAAATACGATGAAGCGGAAGAGGTATACAGGAAAGCTAAAGAAGGACTGTATACTCCTGACAGCATCAGATGCCTGGAAAGCCAGCTTGATTACGTTATCGAAAAACTTGCAGAAACTGACGAACCCGTTGTTGACCTGGCATCGGGAACTGGGATGCTGGCGAACAGAATCGCAAAGAACCTGGAGATTCCCCTGGTCGTTACCGATTTCAGCCCCAGTGTACTTAGAAAAAACAGATTATGGTTCAAGAGGAACGGATGTTACGACAGTATCAGCCTGCTTTCTTTCGATGCAAGAAAAACCCCCTTCAAGGATGGTTCGATCGGTACCATGACTACCTGCATGGGGCTTCCGAATATCGAAGAACCCGGTACACTGCTGGAGGAACTGAGGCGGATAGTATCGGATAGATTCATGGCCATATCGAATTTCTATCCTGAAGACGATGAATTAAACGGGAAAATCATCAGAGAAGCGGGGCTGGAGAAACTGCTCTACAGATCTTCCGCCCTGAAGGAATTCAGTAAAGCTCACTGGGATGTGGAGATTGAGAATGTGTGTACCGGAGAAGCCCGCCCTTCATCTACGGGAATCATAATTGAGGGAGCCAGAGTAGACGTTTTGCCTGCAAGCAGGACTGACCTGGAATGGTGCGTTATTTCCGCAGTATGATAAGCCGGTATGAGACCGAGGCGCAGATATCTCTGATACGAAACTACTGCCCGGAGCTTAGTAATCTACTTGCGCAGGGATGCTCTGCTGTCCCTCCATCAGGTGCGCCGTTGCTGGAAAGAATGGAGTATTGAAAAAGATGAGTAGCGAATTCGATAAAACATATATGGGTCAGCTTCGGAAGCTGGTGGGGAATCAGAGGCTTATAATTCCCGGTGTTCGTGCTGTCATCACCGATGACAAAGATCATATTCTTCTTATCCACAGAAAGGATTCAGGGCGCTGGGGCATGCCTGCCGGCGCGATGGAACTGGGGGAATCAGTTCTCGATGCCCTGAAGAGAGAGGTTATGGAGGAAACTGGGCTGACTGTTGTTGCAGCCACTCCGATAGGTATCTATTCCCATTCACGCTATTCCTTCCAGTACCCCAACGGAGACAAAGTTCAGAGTTTCGCACTTGTTTTCCGGGTGGATGAATGGGATGGGGAACTGGCAGGGGAAACCGACGAAACACTGGAGGCAGGATTCTTTCCTCTGGATGATCTTCCCGACTTGCACGAAGTGTATGCAGAGACACTGGAGGACCTGAAAAACTACAATGGCAAATTCATCGTTAAGTAGAGATTTGCAGAAAATAGAGCGGTCAAATTTAAGCTGGAAGCAACAGAAATACAACAATTCCTGTGCATGGGACTGCCTGTGTATTCTCTTCAGCGCCTGGGGTGTGGAAACTGACACATATCATCTGGTAGGCTCCAGCCCGATTCCATATCTGATCCGGACACTGGAAGATGGTAATTTTCTGCAGGCGGGTATGCTTGTACAGAGCGAAGAGGTAATAAATGCTGTAACCGGTCTTTTTGGGTTCTCATTCCGGAACCACAGGTTCACTTCATGTGATGAGTTCTTTTCCTTTGCAGGAAGCTGTCTTTCCGGCGGGAACCCGTTCATGACAAGTATTCCGGGGCATTTCGTGCCTTTATGGGATTCCAGTATACGCATCCAACCATCATCAAAGCGACATGCTCTGGTAATCGGAAGCTTCAGTAATTCCTGTTACTGTGGTTTTGATCCTGATGGAGGACTTGATCGCGGGAAGGTTTATGATTACAGAGAAGTCAAAGACAAAGTTTCTTTCAGGGTAGAAGAATCCGAACTCAGGACAATGCTTGAATCGGATGCAGGTCATCAGCCGATAATAGGCTGTCTTCAACCTGCGAATACAACCGAGTCCAGCGATGTGTGCAGTGAACTGATTGCAGAGAGCCTTCCTTCAATTGATATTTTCTGTGATCGGGCATCTCAGTTTGACTACTCTGATCCTCAAGCCCTCACTGTGATTACTGACATCATCAAACCCATTGCGCTTGATCTAAGAATTGCAGTGGAGATTCTTGATAAGAACAACCATCGAAACTCGGAACTGGCCAGGCTGCTGGGTGAACTTGAAAGTAATACTCTCACTGCCAGAAGAACACTTTCGAATGGTAGGGTAATTGCTCCGGATATCCAGGCCAGGCTTAAACTACAGATCAGGGAGACTGGACATCTGTTGAGAGGACATTGTGAATCAGCAGCCATCTACAAATGGAATGGAAACCGTTAAACGTCGATGTTGAAGCTCAGCGGCTCGGCTTATCCGGAGCTTTCAGTCTTTCATTCAATTCCCAGAGTGCGATTCGATTGTTGTCCCACTTAAGCAAACTTCAATCCTGCCGCCGTAATGGCCACTCATCTGACTTGTGGTATATACTTATGCACACAAAGCCAATAGGTTCGCATGGTTGTGTGGTTTCCGCTAACCCGCATAGATCACCAGCTTTCGTAGCGAAACGTCGCAGATGCTGGTGGATACAAGGCTTGCGATTGCAGACTCCGCAGGCGTACTTCTACAGTACGTCGAGGACGGATGCATGAGCATAACGCAGTAGACGCCTG
>JAUVUL010000371.1 GCA_030600975.1 Candidatus Aegiribacteria sp. | reverse complement strand
TTCTCTTCAGCGAATCGGTTGGAGAGAATGTCAGGCTGGGCAGGGAGATCTCCGATGAAGTTGTAGCGGATTCACTGCGAGTAGCAGGATTAGATGGAACTGAACTTGAAGCCGGAGCGGAAACGGTACTGGGCCAGGGTGGTACTGGAGTCAGTGGTGGGCAGAAGCAGCGTATCGCGATTGCACGTGCCCTTGCGGGGAAACCCTCGCTGTTCCTCTTCGATGACTGTACGGCTGCATTGGATGCGGAAAAGGAAGAGGCCTTCTGGCAGGAGCTTGCGGAGGCCAGAGGGGATGCTCTCATACTTGTTGTGTCCCACAGACAGTCAACTGTCAGAAGGAGTGAGAAGGTGATTTTCGTTCACGAAGGAGAGATGAGTGCTTTCGATACCCACGAGAATCTTCTCAGGGACAACAGGCTCTACCGCCTGGTTCTTTCAGCGGAAATGGAATGATGTACCCGCCGGGATACATGAAGCTCCGCGAAAAGGGAGAGCTTACTGCAAGAATTAGAGATCTGAAGAAGCTGCTTGAAGAATGCAGGCTGTGTGGCCGAAAATGTGGTGTGAACCGGCTGGCCGGAGAAAGAGGTTACTGCGGGGCCGGAGCCGTCCTTGAAGTAGCTTCTTCCTGCCTGCACAGAGGAGAAGAGCCGGTTCTTACCGGGGATCTCGGTGTGGGAAATATCTTTCTGGGAAGGTGCAATATGAAATGCGTCTTCTGTCAGAATCATTCAATCAGCCAGCCCGCGGGTAATAAAGCTTCAGACTGGGGCAGTTCCGCAAATGAACTTACTGAAAAACTGCTTCGATTTCAGAAGCAGGGATGTCCCACGGCGGGTTTCGTATCTCCCACCCATTACGCGCCTCAGATATTCGAAGCCCTGGACCTGGCAGCTGAAAAAGGTTTCAGTCTGCCGGTCATCTACAATACCAACGGATACGATTCCCTGGAATTACTTTCGCTGCTTGATGGCCTGGTGGATATTTATCTTCCCGATTTCAAGTACTGGAACAGCGAATACGGAAACATCTACTCCGATGCTCCGGATTATCCCGAAACCGCCAGGAAATCCGTCAAAGAGATGTACAGGCAGGTGGGAACCCTCCGGACAGATCCGTCGGGAACGGCCGTACGGGGCCTGATAATCCGTCTCCTTGTGCTGCCCGGCGGGATCGCAGGAACCGGGGATATTCTCCGATTCATATCCGAAGAGCTTGGAACGGACGTCTTTATAAGCCTCATGTCCCAGTACTATCCCGCCCACAATGCCAGCAAGTTTCCTACCCTTGCAAGAAAACTCAGACCGGAGGAATACTCGGAGACGGTGAGAATACTCGAAGAACTGGGGTTTGAGAACGGATGGGTCCAGGACCCTCTGACCTCTCCGGACAGTTACCTCCCGGGAATCAATTTCAAACTGTAGTGCCCTTCAGTTGAATAAATCCACTAAGTTTCTGTCAGGAGAGCATGGATTTTCTCCGCTGCAATTTTCCCCGAGAGAAGCATCCCCCCGAATACCGGTCCCATTCGATGAGCTCCCATGGCCGCATTTGCAGCCATACCTGCAACAAAAAGGCCGGGCACGATTTCAATGGTATTCTCAGCCAGTGCTCTCTCTCCCTTATCTGCATTCATGGACTTTTCTCCCTCTATGCCGCCCGAAGGAGTTCTCAGTTTAAAACCGGTCTTCTCAATAACGGTATGCAGAACCTCAAGCGGATGACCTGTGGCTTCGATCACGTATTCTGCGGAGATACACACGGGATCCACATGAAGACCGGCAATTTCAATAGGGCTGGAGGTAACCACCACACCGGTAATCCTGTCAAGATCCACCATTACATCTTCCACTGAGAAAAGGTTGAAAATGGATACACCTGCCCTGCAGGCCTCCGCTATAAGAGTGGCGATGGATTCAACTGAATTAGCCGTGAAGTAACCGGGAGAGTAAAGCGATGTTCTCACTCCAAGTTCATCGAGAATATTCCTTCCCTCTTCCTGGACTACAATTACGTTGAAACCCATTCCTCCTCCCCACATACCGCCCCCGGGGGAGAGCTTTCTGTCGAAAAGAGCCACTTTATGACCCCTTAGAGCAAGTTCCCTTGCGGCAGTCAGCCCTGCAGGCCCGCCTCCGGCAACTGCCACATCCAGTTCAAGGTTGTCTAGCAGGCTGTTCATATAAGTGTCTACAATAGCCCTGGTTATTTCAACTTCACTTAACTTGCTCAAGAAATCTCCGTTCTGTATGGTTATTTTTCAGGTTCGACAGGATTTGCTCTGCCCCTTCAGAAGAGCCCTGACCGCCTCCGGTACATCCTCTGCCGCCATTATCGCCGACACAACGGCGATACCGTCAGCGCCGGCTTTCCGGACGACATCCACATTGGATGGGTTTATTCCCCCTATGGCAACAAGGGGCAATGGAGAAGCCCTTTTCAGTTCCATTATGGCTTCCGCACCCAGAGGATCACCCAGGTCGGTCTTCGTATCCGTGTGAAAGACAAGATTCGCTGCGATGTAATCGGCCCCCTCCCTCCATGCGGATGCAGCTTCTTCGGGAGACCTGGCGGATGCTCCTATTACGGCATCAGGTCCCAGTAATTTCCTGGCCAGGATAACAGGCATATCATCCTGCCCCAGGTGAACCCCATCGGCACCGACTGCCATGACAACGTCTATTCTGTCATTCACAATAAACAGCGCTCGATATTTGCTACAGA
>JAUVUL010000081.1 GCA_030600975.1 Candidatus Aegiribacteria sp. | reverse complement strand
CCCAAGAACTCTCTGAAAGGGGACTTTTTCTGTAAAGGGTGATGACAATCCCTCTGGAATTACAGAAAAAGTCCCCTTTCAGAGAGTTCTTGGGCGGGTTATTGCTGTTGAGCGCAAGGGGCATCGCAGAAAACCCGTTACAGGGGGAAAATACGGTTCACTCAGGGCAAGGTTTGTGTCGAAGCAGGGAGTTCCCAGGAGAATTTTCAGGTGGTGGTATTCTCTCCTCAGGCGCTCTGGAATAGTCAGATTGTTATGGCGACCTGAGATCGAGACTATAAGTCTAGCAACCGATGCAGGGTCTGTTGTTCGTCTTGTCAGTGGCGGGAAAACTGTGGGCAAGTGGTGCGAAGAGAGAAAAATCCTTGTACTGAAGAAACCGTGGGATCTGGTTATAAGGGTCAGGGATGGGGAACTTCAGTTATAGGCGCTGGCCTGAATGGTGTACATTTCGCGGTACTTACCGTTTATCTCCATTAGTTCTTCATGGGTGCCGTGTTCAATGATTCTACCCTTATCCATTACTCCGATTCTGTCTGCCATTCTTACTGTGGAAAATCTGTGTGAAATTATCACAGAGGTTTTTCCCTGCACCAGCTCTCTGAATTTTACGAACACAGCATGCTCTGCTTTGGCATCCAATGCGCTGGTTGGTTCATCGAGAATAACAATGGGAGTATCACGGATGAACGCTCTTGCAAGGGCGATCTTCTGCCATTCCCCTACGGAGAGTTCCGTGCCACCCTTGAATGACCTGCCCAGCACGGTGTCATAACCGTCCGGCAAATTCTCAATCATTGCGTCGGCACCCGCTGCTTCTGCTGCCTGACGAATAAGGGAATCATCCGGGGAATGCTTTATGTCACCCAGGCTGATGTTCTCTCCTGCTGTGAGATGGTACTTGGCATAGTCCTGGAAGATGACGCCTATGTTGCTGCGATAATCCTCGACATAAAAATCCTTTATGGATGTGCCATCAATACTTATGCTTCCTGAAGCCGGATCGTAGAGTCTGCAGAGAAGCTTCACAAAGGTTGTTTTGCCTGAACCGTTCTCCCCCACCAGAGCAAGCATCTCCCCCGACTTGATTCTGAGTGAAATATCATCGAGGACTTTTTTGTTACTGGATGAGTAATTGAAGTCCACATGATTAAAGACAATTCCTTTACTGATGTGAGGCGGGAATGGCTTTGGGTGGGGAGGATCGATAACAGATGGCTCAATGTCGAGAAAATCGAAAAGATTGGAGAGAAACAAATTACCCTCGTAAAGCCCAGCCAGACTTCCCAGGAAACCTTTGAGGTATCCAAGCCCTCTCTGAAAGGCCTGGAAGTACATTACCATTCCACCTATTGTTATAAGACCTGCGAATGCCTGCTTTGCAATAAAAGCCAGCGAGCCGTAAATCAGCAGGGTTGCTATGGCCTGAGTGGCAAAATCGGCTGCAGCCCTTCTCTTTGCTATACCCAGCATTTCTTTCCGGAGGATGGCTCTCAGGTTCAGGTACATCACTCTGAAGTGTTCTCCGAGACCAAACAGCCGCAGCTCTTTCGCGTGTCCTACAGAAGTTAATAACCAGTGCTTGTACCATGCTTTGCGCTCGGTCTCTGTTCTTTTGCGCAGCCACTTCCAGGTGACTTTTGAGAACTTGAGTTTTACCAGTACTCCGGGGAGCGCAGCGGCAACAAGGACAACGGCAACAATCCAGTGGAAAGAGAGAAGCAGACCGACCATAGCTAACAGTGAAATACTGCTCTGGACAATTCTGATCAGACCGTTGACAATGCTTGTGGGTCTATACGGAGCCTCACCCTGTGCCCTGTGCATTGTATCGTAGAACTTTGAATCTTCGTAATATGCAAGGTCAACTTCGATGGATTTCTTGTGAAGAATATCCTGCATGTAATCGGTAACCACCCTGGCCTGGGTCTGCTCCACTATCCCTGCAATGGATTTCACAAGAGCAGAGAGCAGTGCCACACCGCCCATAATTCCGATAAGAAGACCAATGTGACTGAAAGAAGAAGTATTTCCTCCGGTTATAGCCTCTTCTACTGAATCTATGAGAAGCTTCATCAGGTAAAGCGGAATCAGCGGAAGCAATCCCTGAATAAGAGTCAGGATAAGATTGGTGATGGTCAGCCCTCGACTGCTCTTCCAGACGAAAGATACAGCTCTTCCGAGCATCAGTTTTTTACTGTCAGTTTCAGTTATCATAGGGCTAATCTATAACGGGCGTACAGCAGGAACCAGCATAAGGGTGGTGATATTCGAATCCCTGATGTATCAATTAAGCGATATGAATAAAATAGAGCAACCCGATGTGATAACAGAAGCTGCCTGCAGATGGCTCCTGTCCGGAGGTGTACCAGGAGCCTATGCAGGACCCGATCCTGGCATGGCTCATGATCTTTCGCCTCTTCTCGCGAAGGAGATGGGTCGAAAAGATATCAGCCTGTCCGCTGCAGCGGCGTGGTTCCGTCAGGAGCAGATCATCCGACCGGTTCTGGAACGACTTTCTGAAGTGGGTACCGAAGTATGGGCAGTTAAAGGTTTCGACCTGGCAAGAAGCGTGTATCCGTTTCCGGGTGGGAGGCCCATGTGCGATGCTGACCTGTTCATGGAGGAAGGAAACCGGCAGAAGATTCTGAGTATTTTTTGTAAGTCAGGGTGGTCAAGAGGTTCTCCCGGAGACGGCATCTTCAATACAGGCATTGTATCCGAGATGAAGATGTACAGGCATGGCGCAATGGTTGAACTGCATACTCACATTTTCTACTTCCCCGCGACATTCCCAGGAAGACTTCCAAGAGATCTGTTCGAAAACGGCCGGCTTCTCGAACCTGGGTTGATGGGATTCGCTTGGCATAACTCGCTCCTTATGGTCCTTCTTCATATGCTGACGAATATCAGGATAAGACCTGTGTGGTGGGTGGACATCTGCCTGCTCTGCAGTAAGGTCTCTGAAGCAGGCACCTGGAATAAGTTCACGCGAAATGCCTTCGAGACAAGATTGGGGCATTCACTTGCATATCTTCTAAGAACTGCTTCTGTTAAATTGGAAGCACCGGTTCCCGAAAAAGTGATGAAAGTGCTTATAAGGAGTAACAGTGGCAGAGAGGATATAATCGAAAAACTCAAAGCAGGACGGAAGGTACCCACTCTGCTCAATTTGAAGCACCTGACAGGTTGGAAAAAAATTTCCTGGTTCTATGCTCTGTTCTGGCTTGTTCTCACAGGTCAGCATCCGCTGAAGCGAAAATAATCAGTGAGCAGCATGTTTTGTTGACGATGATTGTATAGCTCATGTATTATCGCAATCGGATAGAATTCGGCAGAATTATGGATATTGGAGGAAAACCCTGAACTTTGCAGACGGAAGTCTGAAAGAAGTAACTGGCAGGATCCTGATGCCAGGATACGTCGATACTACCGATCCTGCACGCCTGGGCAGGCTGACCGGCGGTATCCTCTACGATTACATGATAGGGGAACGTTTCAGGACTTCCGGCTGGGAGGTGGAGTACTTCAATCTCGAATCCCTTCCCCGATACGCCAGGATGCTCAAGCTCCCCTCCGCCGGCATCATATCCCGCAGGTGCGGGAGTACCTTCAATGCCCTGGTGACCGACCTCGGCTCCAGCTCACTTACAGTTGGCCTTCAGAGGAGAGCCAATAGTCTCGGTCTCTTTACAATGCTGATTTGCCACCACTTCAGAAGTCAGCTTGAACGCACATTCTTAAAACGTTTCCTCTACACGTTGACGGAGAGAAGGATTGTCCGGGAGGCATGTTTCATAGTCGCCATCAGCGGTTCTACTGTCCGGAAGCTGGAGGAGCTGGGCAGGAGCGGTAACGATGTTCTGCTCGCCAGACCTGGCCTTAATGTCCGGCTCGCTGATGAGCCGCGATTCAGGGAAGAACCCCATAGATTACTTCTTGTGGGGAACATCGAGGAGCGTAAGGGGATCCTGGAGGCAGTGAAGGCACTGGCTTGCTCGAACGTAGAAGGCGCTGAGCTGTACATTGTAGGAGAACGAAATTTCGACATGGGATACCTTGAGAAGGTTGAAGCATGTATAGGTGAACTTGGCCTGGAGGAGAGGGTGCATATCACGGGAAGGTTGAGTGATGCTGACCTGGCCGAGGAGTATAACCGGGCCGATGTCTTTCTCTTGCCCTCCTACTGGGAGGGGTACGGAATGGCCACCGCCGAGGCCATGGCGCGGGGTCTCCCTGTGATATCCACTACCGCCGGAGCTATTCCGGATATGATCGAGGATGGGGTCTCCGGTCTGCTTGTCGACCCCGGTGACTGGCAGGCAACAGGAGAATGTATTCGCAGACTGTTCACAGAACCTGTACTCAGGAGGAATCTGGCCGAGGGGGCTTTGCGGACCGCAGTGTTGTTCCCGTCCTGGGATGACACTACGAATCTGGTGCTGGAGGCGGTGGAAGGCAGAATGCGTACTCTCGAGAATGCAAGTATCGGTTCAGACAGCTAGTGTGTCGTGTTTCTAGATTGTTTCAGTACAATACGCTCCAGGAACTCAACCATCCTGCGTCCTCCCAGGTCCATATCCATGTCACCATCAAGGTCTGAGGGATTCTCAAGGACTTTGAACTTCCCTGCACGGATATCCCGGTGAATTTCCTCAAGTGAAGCACATATAGAACCAGCGTCATGTGTGGCGGTATATCCGGCGCCTAAACGTTCGAGCAGCGCGGTTAGATCCCCTTCCGGGGTTACAGCGAGAATGGGTCTTCTTGCGAGAAGGTATTCCACGGTTTTAGACGGGTTCTTCAGTTCGTTGCCCGGTTGAGGCCGGAGGATGAGGAGCAGGACGTCAGAATCGAGCTGCCACTTCCTCACCTCGGTGAATGGTACAGCACCGAGTACCTCTACGGAATCCTTCAGACCAAGTTTCTCCGGCAGATCGGCGTAGGCGCCGAAATCCCCGACTATTCTGAACTTGAATCCGCTATCCGGGTGTTTCTCCAGAAACATCCGCATTCCTCGAAGGAAATGCTCAGGTGTCTGATTACCCATGAAGAATCCCGTATAGGTGATAATCAGATTGTCACCGGGATTCCGTGGACCCTCCCGGTTCCATTGTTTTTTTCTCTCTTCGAGGGTGACACCATTCCAGAGGGTCTGTACCGGAGGGCATTCCTCTCCGTATTTCTCTTCGAAGTACCGGGAGGATCCGTCAGTAGTTGTTATGATGCCATCTGCTCTTTTAACGACTGCTCTCTCGATTATGGGGGTCAGGTGACGTCTGGCCCATGAGACCGACTGCCAGTTGATGTAGCCGTCCATAGCCCAAAGATCGCCGAAGTAAGCAACCCAGGGCTTGCCTGTAAGCCTGGAACATGCAAGGCCAGCCAGATGCACTGAATGAGGTGGGCCTAATGTTATCACCAGGTCCGCTCCGATTCTATCTATTTCGCGCCGGGCGGCCGTGATTGCTCTTGGGACCCAGGTGACGTACCTGTCCGGCTGCAGGATTACTTCCAGGATCAGTTTCCGTAATCCTTTCCTTTCAGTTTTTACAGACCTTGCCTGATTGGAGACTGATTTTTTCCTTTTGCGCAGTCTGCCGGATTTACCACTTCTGATTACGTTTATCTCCTTCGGAAGGAGCGCTGTGAGAGAGGGATCTGTCGGCAGAGATGCGGTGTGGTCGGGAGTTACCACTGAGGGCAGCCAGCCGTTTCGGATGAAGATGTCTGCGAGCCTGAGGTTCATCGGGGCCGAGCCGGTGGAAACCGGAGGAAAGGTGTAAGCTATGTAAACGAGCTTCTTCAAGGTGTTGTTCATCCATTCCCCTGCATGGCTGTGAACTCATGCAATTATCATACTGGTTTTAATATTGACAACAGATCAACGGAAAAGAATCGATTATTACCCGATCACTATCCAGGTCATAAAAGCATTCTAATTCTATATCAAGAGAGAAGTGGCAGCAACCTCAGTCCGCCGGAGCCGGCAAATACTTTTGGTTCCCTTTTTGCATAATCACGTAAACCACTGTGGTACAATAATATATATCGAAGGTCTTGCCATTGACATCCTGGTTGCCTATCTTTTGTCAAAACTCTAACGCCGTTAAGGAGGTATCATGCAAGCTTTTTGGCTGGTGATGATTTGTGTGCTATCGAACCCCGAATCCGAACTCATAGCAGTAAGAGTGGACGAAGGTCCCTCCATCGATGGCTGCCTGGACGATCCTGTCTGGGAACAAGCTCAGGCACTGCGCTGTACTCTGATGCAATATGGCCCTGACTATGGAAGTCCCATGACGGAGGAGACCGAGATATACATCCTCTACGATGACCGCCATATCTACTTCGGCTTCCGGATGGACGATCCGGATCCATCTACCATGATGGATGCACTAACGCCCAGGGACAATTATGTCACAGGGGAGTGGATAGCCATACTTCTGGACACCTGGGGAAACGGCAGGGAGGCAACCAGTTTCGAGGTAAGCCTGGCCAATTCCCAGATGGACGCAAAAGTCAGCCCCTTCGGTCACTGGGACTACAGCTGGGACGCTGTCTGGGAGTGCGGTACCCACTCCGATTCGCAGGGGTGGTCGGCCGAGTTCGCTATACCGTTCAGCTGCCTCCGATTCGATCAATCAAATGAGACTCAGATCTGGACTGTAAACTTTCAGCGTATTCTCGGTAAGACCCGCGAGAATGGCTGGTACGTATTGTCAGAAGCCCAGCAGATGGCTCAGCTGGAGACGTTTGCCCCCATCATCGGGATAGAGGGGATACAGGGTTCACTTGGAGCTGAAATAAGACCCTACGGCTCCTCCAGGTTCTTCCATACCGTTGATCCCGATGAATGGGAGACTGACCTGGATGCTGGTCTGGACGTGAAGCTTGGCGTCACCAGCGGAGTAGCGGCCGATCTGACTGTTTACCCCGATTTCGGGCAGGTGGAGGCGGATGCGGCCGAGATGAACCTTTCCCACTTCGAACTGTTCCTTGACGAGCGCAGACCATTCTTCCTGGAGTCACAGAACACATTCGAGATGCCATTCAATATGTTCTACTCCCGGAGGATAGGAGCAGTTGCTCCAAACGGGGAGGTTATCCCCATCATCGGTGGAGTGAAGCTATCCGGTTCATTGGGAGGTGGATTTCATTTTGGTTTCCTTGATGCGGTAACCTCAAGGGTCACTGAGGACACTAT
>JAUVUL010000168.1 GCA_030600975.1 Candidatus Aegiribacteria sp. | reverse complement strand
TACTAGTTCTGAAAGTTGAACTTTCCCATTTTGTATATCCTTCATTCCGACAACAAGAGTATTACCTCTTTCAACGGTGGGCGCACTACACCCATACTTCGAAAGGTCTAGGACGGATCCAATTTGTGAAGTCTCCCACTCCTCAGGAATCCACCCTACCTTGGTCTTCTTGTATCCTGATCTATTCTCATTCTTCTGCATCAATCTTCCGTTTTCCCGTTCTCAATCCTCTTCTGCCGTTTCCGTTTGATCTGTTTGACGCTTTCTTCCGGTGTCGGGAGGTGTTCAGGCATGGTGCCGCCGAGATCTTCAATAGTCTTCCGGACTTTCTTACCGACCTCATAATGGGTTCGGTTGGCTTTTGGCTTACCCTTTACCTGATCGCGGCGTAGTTTTTCTTCAGTTTGCGTAGCACGGAAAAGATTGGCCGCCAGTTCGGTGCTGCCCATGTGATCCAGTATTTTCTGTCTCCTTTTGAGGCCTTTGCGAGCTTGAATATCTTTGGCATCCAGTCCGCCATATAATCCCCTGTAGCCATGATTCTGGAAGATGGCAAAGTCGAGATTGGTTTCTACTCCTGCCTGTTGGGCAGTCTCGACCAGTTGTTTATTGTGTTCCTTGAGTTCATTGCGGAGAAACACCCTCTTTTCGCCTTCCTGGAGTTGCTGGAATGCTTGATCATCGGCCAGTTCCTGGCGGCGGGTCTGAATGGCAAAGTAGGTTTGCCCGTTGGCAATAACAGGTTTGCTAGGATCGCCGTTCTGAACGATCAGGTAGCAGGCATAGCGGGAGAGCGCGTATGAGTTCATTCTTCTCATCCCGCCTTTTCCCAGCTCGATCATCTCGTGCACCTCCACGATATGATCAGCAACTACCTGCCCGCTGTTCTTGCAAGCTGTTTTAGCTTTTTCGATTACCGGTAGGAAGTTTCGAAATTCAGCATACTCCAGGACTTTTGACAATTCACGCGCCAACCAGAACTCCTGACCTTCAGGACCAGTATGCTTTATCTCCTCAAATGTGTAATGATGTCTCTTCTCAAGGTCATATCCGCTCATTATTAACCTTCGATTCCCTTCTCGTTCTCAATCAATTTCTTCCCTTTTTCAGTAATACGGTACTTCTGAAATCGACTCCTGGGTTTATCCGGGATGGTCATTTCAATCAAACCATGATCAATCGCTGGTATCAGGTAATGCTTTCTGAAATGCTCGCTGTGTTTGAGTACAAGCTTTTCCTGAAGTTCATATCTTCCCATTTCACTTTTAAGGACATGCAGCATCCTGATAACTTCCGCGGTGACTTCCGCGGTGACTTCCGCGGTGACTTCGGGGGTGACTTGTGCTTTTTCATCTTCAGCAAGTGGAATAGTCAACTCGAAGTTATCAATCTGTTCCAGGAAAACAGGCTTTGCTCCGTGGGAGTAGAAGGGAAGGTACTTGTTTATATTTCTTACACCGGAGCCCAGTTCTTCACTTCTACCGATCTGTGTCATGAATTTGCTGATGGTCGGGTTCTTTGAGAATGGTCTCAGGTTCTTCAGGGTTACTTCGCCGAAGTGATGTCCTGTGCATGGATTATCCAGCACGACCCTGTCTTTGTAGATCATTAATCTTGCCGGGGTTGGGTGCATGTATTCCCTGTGGCAAATGATGTTTGATACCGCTTCTCTGAAAATCTTGTCTCTTAAACTGACATTCTGGTTGTTTTCCAGAAAAAAGGGATCGTTCAGGTGTTTTTCCACGAAATCCATCATCTGGTCGTATGTATAGATGAGGTTTGTATGAAGCATCACCCTGTCATCGTACCTGTCAACGTTTTCTTTCAGCAGCAGACAATCGAATGTGAATGAAGGCAGGGCCCTGTGGATTGCTATATCTGTGCCGAACAGAAGAACAGCTGCAAGGGTCAGACATGTTTTACCAGTGTTTTCATCGGTTGTGTAAAATCCACCTGCTTCGAGAAGGTCTTCATTACTCAGACTTCCCCACGGATGTTTTGAGTTACGGGCAAGCATCATTTCTCTAGCTGTTTCGAAGAGGGATGGCCTGAGGTCGTCCATTGTGAAGAATCTCTGTGGTCTCTGCTCTGTGAATATTCCCAGCTTTCGGTTCACGAGGCCGGCAATCTGATGAGTACCCTGCACTTTAAAGTCACCGTCTGTACTTCTAACGAAAATCTGCCCTTTTGTTCTGTGAAACTGGCTGCTTACCGGAACCTGAAATACAACAACCGTTTTACCACTGATATCGAAACTGTGTGGAAATAGCAGGTAGGGAGGCTCAAGCTTCTGTGGATTATTGGATAGACTTGCCAACTCGGTTTTCAGCCTTTCGACGGATTCCGGCTCTACTCCTGTAACTGTACCTTTGTCATTCACACCGAGAAGAATAACTCCCCCATCGGTGTTCAGAAATGAGCAGATTGTCTCAAAGAGGTTCTCAGGCAATCTTTTCCATGCCTCCTTAAACTCGGTGTTCAAACCTTCTCCTTGACTGATCTCCTCTTTTACCTGCTTAAGGTTCATATATTTTTACTCACATCCACTATCCCTTAATCCCAAGGTTCTTCAAGTGCTGTGCCATTTCCGTTTCCAGCTTCTCAAGCTCTTTATTGACTTCAGCGAGCTCCCTGAGATTGGCTTCAATATCAACTTCCTCTTCTTCTTCGAAGGTATCCACATATCTGGTAATGTTAAGATTGAAGTCGTTCTCCTCTATTTCTTCGGGCTGTACTGTGCGGCAGAGCTTTTCAATGTCTTTCCTGTTCTGTACTGCATCAAGGATTGCTTTGATGTGCTCATCATCCAGAAAATTCTGTGCTTTGCCCGATCTGAACAGTTTCGATGCCTCGATAAAGAAGACATCTTTCCTGTTTTCGTTTTCACCGCCGGGCTCGCGGGAGCGGTCAATAACAAGGATGGCAACTGGAATACCTGTTGTGTGGAACAATCCTGCAGGTAAACCTATTACTGCGTCTATGATGTTCTCCTGGAGGAAGCACTTGCGGATTTCTTTCTCTGCTCCACCTCGGAAAAGAACTCCGTGGGGAACGACGACAACAACTTTGCCTTCTTTTGCTTTTGCCGTTTCAACCATGTGGGAGATGAAGGCATAGTCTCCTTTTGTCTTGGGGGGGATACCTCTGTGAAATCGGTTGAACGGATCGTTTTCAGTGTTTTCACCACGCCATTTCTTCAGAGAGAAAGGCGGATTTGCTATTACAAGGTCGAACTTCATCAATGCGTCGTTCTCTTTGAGCAAAGGATTGTTCAGTGTGTCTCCCCATTCAAGCCTTGCTGAATCCTTGCCGTGAAGGAACATGTTCATCCTGGCCAGGTTGTATGTTGAACCGATGCTTTCCTGTCCGTACAAGGCGTAGTTGTTAGATCCCTGTCTCTCGATTTCTTCTCCTGCAAGAAGAAGCAACCCGCCTGATCCGCAGGCTGGATCGCATATCCGCCAGCCAGGCTTTGGACCTGCCAGTTTCGCAAGGAGAGCAGCAACGGATTTTACCGTGAAGAACTCTCCAGCCTTCTTGCCGGCATCTGAACCGAATCGTTCAATCATGTACATGTAGGAATTACCTATTACATCATCGTCGATGGCTGTAAGGTCGATCTTTGCGAAGTCGTCCATTAGATGACGCAGCATCTTATTGCGCTGACCAGTTTTACCCAGAATAGCATCTGAGTTGAAATCTATTGTGAACAGGCCCTCTAACCGCTCTCCGTTGGCATCCTCGATTTTATGAAGTGCAATGTTGATAAGTTCACCGATATTGTCTTCGTCCTTTTTCAGAATTAATTCATCGAAGCTGGTGCCCTCTGGTAAATTGAATCGGGAGTTTTTCAACCGCAGGGCAATACGCTCATTGTCATCGCCGTAACGTTCTTTAAGCTGAACCAGTTCAAGCCTGTGAAGATCGCTCATGTACTTATAGAAGAGGAACAGAAGGACGTAATCCTTATAAACACTTGCATCCACGTTCATTCGGGAGGAGTCCGTAGCATTCCACAGGATCCCGTTCAATTCCTTCTGCGAGTATTTCTTTTGTTCAGTCATTTCAGCTTACCTCAACTCATTATTAAGAATGTTATTTATCAGGCTGCGTTTTTTCATTGTCAGTTCAGTATATCTTCTGTTTGCGGTCCCGAGATTCACAAGAAGATTCTGTTTTTCCAGTGGTGGTATTGGTATGTCCATCTCCCTAAGATTCGTTATGCTCACAAAAGGTACCGTACTTACTTCATTTAACTTCTGAAACTGTCTTTGACCACGTGCTGAGTTCATGTACAGAGTAATGTAAGCAGGAAGGATATTAGAATCAGTTATTGTCAGCACAATTATTGAAGAGGGAACTATCCATGTGTCCTCATCGGGAAAATCAAACACAGCCGCTGCAAAACGTCCCTTGTTTACAATCAGAACATCACCGGCTTTCAGTGGTGACAACATGCGAGTATCGCTGCGAATGAAATCTGACTCCTCGAGTGCCAAAGCTCTGTCCGAGGATATATTTCTCGGTTTGATTACCTTTGATTTACCATAGGGGATACTCACCAATCGTTTTCTGAATGAATGTCCGACTCTGGTTTTTCCAAATTCCTTTATTTTCATCTGTACCTTCCGCTGAAAATACAATATTTAAATACCGCAGTATTGTCAAGCGTATCGCGATATCGATATACTGCCATTATCATTCTTTACGATGTTTCGTTAATTCAGCGATGGTTACGAACAGTACTAGCAGCAAGCCATAGCAAAGGATGTGGGATATGCGTATCCGTCTGCCCCTCTGAGCGAACATTCGCACAGAGGGGCTTCTACATGCAAGGTTCTAGATGAAGAGGGCTTTGATCCGCGCGAAAGTCGATGATTCCAGATTGAGGGATCCTTCCAGAGTCATGTGCAGAACGACTGTATCTGTATTACCTGTTGTACTGGCTGCACCTCCAAGCATGCTCCTCGGAGATCCGGAATCCCACGCGTATACGTAGATATCTTCTTCACCCCAAGTCCAGATGAAGTCGATCAGAAGGTTATCAGTTCCGTTGTACCAGAAGGATGTATCCAACTGCAGATCGAACCACTCTCCCACTCCGTTGGCGTAGATCCATCCGTCAGCCATGCTGTAAACCAGCTGCTTGGATCCTGGAATGTAATTCTGTTCGAAATTGGTCCCTAATTCATCGGAAGCACAATACCCCATGTAGATCTCGAACTCATGAAGATGAACCTCATCATTTCCGGTAAGGAAACGAACCATCCCGATCTTATCTATCTGAATTGCAGAACCGATCTCTGTGTCAAGCGCTACCAACTGGTAGCGAAGATCGATGAATCAATAACCACAGTATGGCTTGTTGCTGGGAACCTCGTTTGAACCGAACTCGATC
>JAUVUL010000253.1 GCA_030600975.1 Candidatus Aegiribacteria sp. | reverse complement strand
AACGGATATTTCCCTGCCCAGTTCATCGGAGATTTTCTCCTCAATCTGGTCCTGATAACAGACACCATTCATCATTCCGGCTGTTACTGCTCTTGCAGCGGTATAAGGTCCGGCATTCATGATAGTGTGAAGCTGGGCGGGTTCAAGCCCCGTACCGTTGGCAACACCTGCTGTAAGCTCATGCTGCAGGGATTCAAGAAGAGCGGTTGTAGCCCTTCTCTGAGCATCTGACATGTCCGAACGGGTTATCATATCACTTGCACTCTTGTACTCACCTATGTGCAGAAGATCAGGATAGATCCCAAGGCGATCAAGGAATTCCCTGAGGAAGAACGCCTCCGATGCCAGGCCGGTGAACGAGACATCTCCGCAGGGATGCATCCAGGTTCTGCTGCCGCAGGAAGCAAGGTAATACTCGCCATTGCCGCCGCTCTCCAGGTAAAAATAGATTTTCTTTCCGGATTCCTTGATCCGCTGCAGGATGTTCCTGATCTCCTCAGACTGTGCCAGGGAACCCGCCGATCCTCTGATATCGACTATCACCCCGGAAACGGAATTATCCGAAGCTATCCTGTCCAGAAGAAGGGCTGTTTCCGTGAAGCACGGCTGGATAGAACCCAGGAAAGGTCTCTGTCTGAGTTCATCGAATTGTCCGGTCTCAAACCGAACGAATATCCCCGATGGTTCAAGCAGGTTCGGCCCTGGACCGGTGCTGAAGGATATATCCCCTCTGGAAGAGGAGTAGGAATAATCGTCATCGCTTATTGCCCCATATGAAAGGGTGGCGTTTCCGAACCCGGCTTCCAGGCCCAGACTCAGGTAATCCTCTCCGACATCACCCCTGATGGAAAATCCTTCCATGGGACGAACTTCAACCCCGGCTGAAAACTTGTAATCCTCGAGATTCGTTCCGGTTTCCAGGTTGGTAACAATCGTAAGATTTTCGCCCAGCGGTCTTACCGCGAATCCGGCTCTGTATGCTGTTTCGATATCAGCATCACCGGGGAGATCCATTCCTCCCCTTCTCACAAGGCCGAAGCTGAAGCATTCAAGGGGGCGGATAATAAACCCAAGAGTAAAGAATTTCTTTCCGGAAAAGGGACTGACTCTAACTGTGGGATCGAACCACGTGTAACCAGCGCCGATCGAAGCGATGTTTTCGAAGATACTCATACTTGAGGAAAGGGTGAATTTCCTCATGCTGACATCATCGTCCCACCATCCGGAAATACCGGCGCAGGGGAATACTATTGAAACCCTGTCAATCCCTTCAAAGGCACTGTCGGATGCTGCCATGCCAATCCGGAGCCTGAGGCTGTTTAGAAAACTGAAACCGGCCGGGTTCACAAGTTCAGGATTACCAGCTTCGGGGTAGGCTACCCAGTCGAATACTTCATTCGGACCTGGAGCAGAGTAAGCTCCCACCATGGATACAAGAAAAAACAGAACCGGAATAAAATTGAATATTTTCATCTTTCTCTCCCTCCTGATGACAGATACCCGGGACAATCACATTTGTTTCATCAGGATGAAGAAGTCTGGAATACAGTACTGTTGTATGGATCAGATGGGGTGTATGATCGGGTCTTCTTTCAGCACCCTGCTTAGTGTGAAGGAAGCGGTATCAGCCTCCTGATCCGGGAGGACAACAAAGACCCTGTTCCTGCTGGCGGCGATATGCTTCACGTCGATGTGTTCTTTGGCCAGGGCGCTCAACGCGAGGGTCATGGTCCCTATAACCGTTTCGCATACGGTCTCCTCAAGATCGAAGCTGAGTATCGCGAGATCATGCTGTACGGTGATACTCTCAATTCCGACCTTATCCTTTATTTCATCAAGAACTCCACTTGTCTTTTCAAAGCAGCCTTCGGCAACACTGAAGGATATATCTCCCTCTTCGCTTCCATGTTCAGTATTGAACATATGAAGAATGTTTATGCTCTTCTTCCCGAGTGCGGTAAAAAGCATACCTGCTGTACCTGGTTTAGTAGGTACCCTATGACAGGTGAAACGGGTGATCTTTCTTCTTCTTGTCATAAGGATTTCGTTCATATTGCTTCCTTTCCACTACTCCTCACGCCGGTACTCTGCAACACCCGCCTCAAAGAGATCGTTGCCACTGGTATCGTTAACCACGAACAGAGGCATCCTTTCAACGACCAGCCTTCTAATGGCTTCGGGACCAAGGTCATCATAGGCTATAACCTCGGCTGCCTTGACGGTAGAAGCGATTCCAGCAGCGGCTCCTCCCACAGCAGCGAAGTAAACACCTCCGTTCTTAACCATTGAATCCCGGACTTTCATGGATCTTGGCCCTTTTCCTATGGTTCCCTTAAGACCCCGCTCAAGGAGAAGGGGGGTGAACGAATCCATCCTGTAGCTGGTTGTGGGGCCGGCGGAATTTATTACCTGTCCCGGTTTTGAAGGTGCCGGGCCAACATAGTAGATAACAGCTCCCTGAAGATCGAACGGGAGCTCCTTCCCCTCCTCGATCAGCGCTACGAGTCTTTTATGGGCAGCGTCGCGTGCGGTATTTATTTCACCGGAAAGGTATACTTTATCCCCGGATTCAAGACTGGAAATCTGCTTCTCGTCCAGGGGAGTTCTCAGTTCAACAGTTTTCAATGGGCTCTCCTCCTGTCTTTCTAGAGTATCGTTTCACCATGCCTGCTGACATGGCACTGGATATTAACGGCAACCGGCATCGAAGCGATGTGGCATGGAACCGTCTTTATATGAACCGCCAGCGCGGTAGTCCTGCCTCCAAGCCCCTGCGGTCCGATTCCCAGGTTGTTTATCCTCCTTAGAAGTTCTTTCTCCACCTCATCGAAATCCGGATCGGGATTGGGTTCGCCGATCGTCCTCATGAGAGCCTCTTTCGCCAGTAAGGCGCTTCTCTCGAAACAACCGCCTATACCGACCCCCACGACGATCGGAGGACATGGATTGCCTCCCGATCTGGAAACCCTGTCAACAACGAAATCCTTTATACCCTCTATACCGTCGGCTGCAGTCATCATACGTACTTCGCTCATATTCTCAGCTCCACCACCCTTGGGGGCGAAGATGATTTTCACTTTGTCTCCGGGAACAATTCTGGTGTAGATGATCGCGGGTGTATTATCGCCGGTGTTCTTCCTTTTCAGGACGGGGTCGGCGACCATCGATTTGCGGAGATGGGCTTCCCTGTATCCCTGCCTTACTCCTTCGTTAACGGCATCTTCCGGAGCGCCCCCGATGAGATGTACTTCCTGCCCCACCTCAAGGAAGACTATGGCCGCTCCTGTGTCCTGGCATATCGGCATTTTTTCTTTTTCAGCAATATCATGGTTATCAAGAATAACCTGAAGAATCTCCCTTCCCAGGGGTGATTCTTCCCTCTCAAGTGATTCGCGAAGAGCCTTCTTCACATCATCTGGAAGATAGATATTCGTTCTGATGCTCAGGTCCTTCACCGCCTCCGTTATCCTGGCAACATCAAGCTCTCTCAATTTCGTCCTCCCAATCTATCGCCAACAAGATCAACGATCTGCTCAACAGTATCTGCAACCGGTATGCCCTTCTCTCTCAGAAACGCAACTTTGGCTTCCACGGTACTGTCAGCGCCCGAAATAATGGCGCCTGCATGCCCCATCCTCTTCCCGGGTGGAGCACTGCGACCGACAACATAGCCTACCACCGGCTTGCTGATTCTGTCCTTCACGAAAGTCGCGGCATCCTGTTCGTCTGTCCCTCCTATCTCTCCGACGATAACTACCAGTTCTGTTTCCCTGTCTTCCTCGAAAAGTTCAAGGTAATCGTTGTACTTCATTCCAACTACCGGGTCTCCACCCATTCCTATCGCAGTTGACTGCCCGTATCCGGCAAGTGAAAGCTGGTTAACTACTTCATATGTCAGGGTTCCGCTTCTGGAGATGACACCCACCGAACCTCTTCTGAATATGCCTCCCGGCATAATTCCTACCTTTGATTTATCGGGAGAGATCAGACCGGGACAGTTTGGACCTGCGAGGCAAGTACCCAGTTCATTGAGTTCTATCACGATCTTTGACATGTCCAGGACAGGAATGCCCTCGGTAACAGCTACAACCAATTTTACCCCGGCGTTAGCTCCGGCAAGAATGGCATCTGCTGCAAAGGGGGCCGGGACAAAAATTACGGAGCATTCAGGGTCGGTT
>JAUVUL010000299.1 GCA_030600975.1 Candidatus Aegiribacteria sp. | reverse complement strand
TGGTACCGAAGGGGGGACTTGAACCCCCACGAGGAAATTCCTCACTAGGTCCTGAACCTAGCGCGTCTGCCTATTCCGCCACTTCGGCTCTGCGCCCGGCGATTCTAGGAAAGATATCGCGTAAAGTCAATATTCATCTTACCGAACTCAACACGATTCTGTATATTTCCCAACCGGGAAAGGTGAATATATGAAAGATGACAGAAAAGTAATTGCGCGGAACCGGAAAGCCCGTCACGAGTACGAGATACTGGATACAATGGAAGTTGGTCTTGTACTGAAGGGTTCCGAGATTAAATCCATAAGGGATGGAAAGATCAGCCTCACCGGGGCCTACGCTTCATTAGACGATAATGGAGAACTCTGGGTTCATCAGATGCATATTGCTGAATATGCCCAGGCAAGGGATAATCATGAACCTTACCGTGACAGGAAGTTGCTGGCGCACAGAAGGCAGCTGAAAAAAATCAGCAGGATGATTCGTGAGAAGGGTTATACTCTCATTCCTCTGGATATTCATATAAGCTCCGGAAGGGCGAAGCTTGAACTGGGGCTTTGCAGGGGCAAGAAGCAGTACGACAAGCGTCGTGATATCGCACAGAGGGACAGTGAAAGGAAGATCAGAACTGAGATGAAGAGGGCGTTAAGAGGAAATGATTAGTATTCACCTTCTCTTATTCATGGCAGCCCTGACGGGCGGAACGGTAACCACCCGTATCATACCCAGGTTCGATGGACTGCTGATGGAGCTTACCTCTTCAGAAGCTATTACAGACAGCATAACCGTTACAGGATATTCTGTAAATGTAAGACCCGGTAACAGGGTTATCATGTCCGAAGCCTTTCTTCCTTTCTGGGTGTACGGCTGGGAGCCTGATGCCGATTCCTGCGGTTTTACCATTGAGCTTACCGATGCAATTGATTCCCTTGATTACTCGCTTCGGGATGAGGGCCGGGTTATGCTGATCTTCTTCAGGGCTGCGGAACCCCTGGTTTTCCCCGAACTTTCCTGGAACGGCCCTCCGAGGGAACCTGCATACGTGGGTTCCGGCCCGGTTTATTCCGATTCATCGATCATTGCAGCTCTGGAAATGGGACAGCAGTCTCCATGGCTCGACGATTTCGACTGCATAGTTATCGATCCCGGACACGGCGGCAGGGATCCCGGAGCTGTCGGTTATGCAGGTTCATACGAAAAGGACAGGGCACTCGAGATAGCCCTTCTGGTGCGGGATATCCTTAACATCCGGAGGCCCGATCTGGAAGTCGTCATGACAAGAAGCACCGACTGCTATGTATCGCTCGGAGCCAGGACACGGCTCGCCAACGCCATGAAAGCCGACCTTTTCATCAGCATACACTGCAATGCGGCCGTAAATTCCTCTGCGAACGGTTTCGAGACGTTTTTTCTCTCCAGGGCCAGAACCGATGACAGCAGGGCGGTTGAAATGCTTGAGAACAGCGTGATAGAATTCGATGAGGGTACGAAACAGCTTCTCATGGTTTCCAGGATGATGCTCTTTCGTTTCTTCTTGCTGATATAGCCCAGAACATATACCTGGAAAGAAGCAGCTCACTCGCCGTTGAGATCCAGGACAGCATGGCGGAAAGATTCACAGGAAACGTGAGCAGAGGAGTGAAGCAGGCGGGATTTTACGTACTGCGCGGAGCACTGATGCCTTCGGTTCTTGTTGAGATAGCGTTCATCTCAAATCCGTGGGAGGAGCAGATGCTTCAATCTCTGGACTTCCGTCTTGCGTCTGCAGAAGCTATTGTAGATGCTGTTCTGAAGTTTGCTGAGCAGTAGTAATGGAGGATTATTGATGTTGAAGCTTGAAAGCAGTGATCTCAGGGGAATCCTGATCCGCCTGGGCGCCATCGCTGGTATTATTATTCTCGTTTATTTCGCCATATCCTTCAGCATAAAAACGGTCAATAAAACCCTGGGAACAGAGGAAAACCCGGACGAAACCTTTGAAGACGTTGAGCTTTATACGCCTCCGGAAAGTCTCTATACATCAGAAGAGAGGGTAACTCTTCCCGAAATAGAGGACCTTCCCGAGGGGCCTGAAGCCTCCTGGGAGATTACGCCCTGCTCCATATACGTCTCGGAATCATCCCAGCCGGTTATCGATTCACTCCCAACCGCTCCCGAAATAGAGAATAAGCCCCTTGAGGCTCTCGTCCTTGTTAAACTATGGGCTGCCGAATCGGGAATAGAGGATGAATCCATCGATCAGGTTTACGTCTTCACTAAATTCGATACTATTTATGTAGACCTTCCCTCGGAAAGAGATTTTCTGGGTCTGAAACTGACAATTGAGAACCGTTTTATCTGTTTTACACGTATGTTTCCCCTGGTAGCTGGAAATCTCCTTTCTTCCTATCCCGATGGTATTTCACTCAGAGGTATTGAAGGAGTATTCAGGCAGTGAACACACGAAAGATCGGCATTTTCGATTCGGGAGTGGGAGGCCTTACAGTTGTAAGAGCTGTGAACAGCCTGCTTCCAGGCGAATCGGTGGTCTATTTCGGTGACACTGCAAGGTTGCCCTACGGTTCAAAATCCCCAGATACGGTAATAAAGTTTGCATTAGAGGATGCTGAATTCCTTCTTGGAAAGGGCCTTAAGCTCCTTGTAGTGGCATGCAATACCGCATCATCTGTTAGTCTTCCCGCCCTCAGAGAGTTCACTGACGTGCCTGTAATCGGTGTTATAGAGCCAGGAGCAAAGGCGGCAGCGAGAATAACTGAATCCGGGGTAGTCGGAGTTATCGGAACACTGGGTACCATTTCCAGCGGAGCATACCAGAGGGCTCTGAAATCGTTCGATTCAGTAAACAGGGTTATAGCCCAACCTGCGCCTCTCCTTGTTCCTCTTGTGGAAGAAGGATTGCTTGACCACCGGATCACCGACATGGCTCTGAAGGAATACACCGCACCCCTTGTAAGCGAGGGTATCGATACACTGGTACTGGGCTGTACGCATTATCCTCTTCTGAGGAATGCACTTTCGAAGAATCTTGGAGCGGGCATCAGGCTGATTGATTCTGCTGAATCAACAGCGGCTGAGGTTGCCTCCATCCTTGATGCAGAGGGTTTGAGATCTGATAACCTGCAGTGGGAGAACAGTTTTTATGTCAGCGACATACCTTTAAAATTCCAGGAAATTGCGCAGAGGTTCCTAGGCAGAACCATACCACTGGTTACACAGATTGAAGTGGGTGATCTTCATTGATCCTCAGTAGACCGCGATTCTGAAAATGATAGGAGCCCGATGAGAGTTGACGGACGCCAGGACGACGAACTGAGAGAGATCGAGATAGAAACCGGTTATCAGCCCCTGCCGGATGGCAGCGTGCTGATAACATGGGGAGAAACACGGGTGCTGTGTTCCGCGACGGTTGAATACAGGGTGCCCTTCTTTCTGGCAGGCCGTGGAACCGGATGGATCACCGCGGAGTACGGAATGCTTCCCGGGAGCGGAAATCGGAGAGTAAAAAGAGAGCGCAATGGAGCGAAGGGACGGACCCATGAAATCCAGAGGCTGATAGGAAGAAGCCTGAGACAGGCGGTTAGCCTCGATAGAATGGGTGAGCGGACCATAACGGTAGACTGCGATGTTCTGGTAGCCGACGGCGGAACGCGCGTGGCATCTATTGTTGGCGGCGCTGTTGCTCTCAGGCTTGCTATTAAGCGACAGATCGTGGAGAGGAAGATGAAGGATGACCCGTTCAAGGG
>JAUVUL010000269.1 GCA_030600975.1 Candidatus Aegiribacteria sp. | reverse complement strand
GTGATCCTGAATGGCACCAGCTAAAATTTCAGAAGCACTGGCTGAACCTTCATGGAAAGCCTCTCTTTGGTGAGGGAAGGATGGATCTCCTGAAGACCATCCGTGAGACCGGTTCAATATTGCAGGCTGCAAGGAAAACCGGTATCCAGTACAAGAGAGCCTGGGTACTGCTGCACGATGCGGAACAGCGGCTTGGCGCAAAACTGCTATACAGCGACAGGGGCGGAGCCGGAGGCGGAGGAACCACCATTACCCCTCTGGCGGAGAATCTGCTGACCATCTGGGAGAAGTCTGAGGAGGATTTCAACAGAATGCTAAGGAGGCTGTCCGACAATGGGCATTGAGCAGAAGAACCTCATAGCTGAGATAGAATGATTACAGATTTGAAGAGAATACTGAATGTATTTGATGAAAATATGTGGTCATTATAGCCAGATATGTGGTTCCTTATGCCGATGCTGCATTCTCGGACAGCCTCCTAGACACAGACTGGAGGTATGATGATCCCGGTAGAGGAAGCACTGAAACTGGTACTTGATAATTCAGGTGAACCGGAGATGGAAGAAGTATCCATTGATAGGGCTGTTGACCACGTTCTGGCTTTCGACGTCCATTCGGATATCGATATGCCGCCTTTCAACCGGTCAGCAATGGATGGATTTGCCATTTCAGGAGATGACCTGAGGCATGAACTCCTTGAAGAGATCGTCGCCGGTGATGCCAGAGAGATCAGAGTAAAACCTGGTCTTGGATGCCCGATAATGACCGGGGCTCCAGTGCCTGAAGGAGCGGACAGGGTCGTGATTGTCGAGGAAACTGTTGTTGAGGATTCAGTTCTTCATCTTGAAAGGGTGCCGCCTGAGGGAGCGAACATCTGCTGGAAAGGTGAAGACATCAAAAAGGGGCATATGGTACTGGAACACGGTACGAGACTGTCCCAGCAGCACATGGGCATTGCGGCCATGGCAGGCAAGGGTGTACTGCCGGTTTTCAAAAAACCCCGTATTGCTGTAGTAACTACCGGAACTGAAATCATTCCCCCCACATGGATACCGTCACCGGGGCAGGTAAGGAACGCAAATCTGCCGCTGATTACTTCTCAGCTCTCAATGAGCGGTTTTCCGGCCGCAGTATCAGTTCATTCCGCCGACGATCCCGATTCCCTCAGGGGAACTTTCAGACAGTTACTGAGCTGCAGCGATGTTCTTATAGTGGCAGGGGGAGTCTCAAAGGGCACGAGAGATTTCGTTCCATCAGTCCTTGAATCCCTGGGTGTGAAGCTGCACTTCAGGATTGTTGCCCAGAAACCCGGAAAGCCTTTGATCTTCGGCAGCAGTGTCGCTGGCAAACCTGTTTTCGGGCTGCCTGGAAATCCTGTGTCCGTAATGGTGTCAATCGAGGAGTACGTACTTCCGCTTCTGAGGAAAAGATCCGGCTTCAAGGGATATCATAAGCGGATATACCATGGTGAGATAACTTCTGATTACAGAAAGAAACCCGGTCGACTGCATTTTCTCAGAGTTATCGCTTACAGGGAAGGCAGTGATGACTGGAAGCTTCACCATCCCAATTCTTCCGGTTCCGGGGATCTTATGAGTACAGTAAATGTGAATGCCCTTGCAATTGTCGGCTCCGATCAACTGAGTATTCAGGCCGGGGAAACTCTTCCTTTCCACTTTTTCAATTCCACGGCAGGTGAGCTTGCCTTCTCATGATGGATTCAAAGGGGCGGGAGATCAATTACCTCAGGCTTTCAGTCACGGACAGGTGTGATCTCAGGTGCATTTACTGCATGCCTGAATCAGGTGTTACCCTGGTTTCTCATGATGACATTCTCTCTGTGGATGAGACCGTCCGCTTAACCGGGATAATCATGAAAGCAGCAGGCGTAAGAAAAGTAAGGATAACCGGTGGAGAACCTCTGGTAAGAAAAGGCCTTCTGGATATCATTCGAGGAATCTCAGGTCTCCATCCCCGGGAGCTTGTGCTTACAACCAACGGGCTGCTGCTATGCAGTATGGCAAGGCAACTTGCCGAAGCTGGAATAGAGAGGTTGAACATCAGTCTGGACAGTCTCCGGGATGAGAGGATAAGGCGTATTTCCAGGAGGGATGTATCCCTGAAGAATATTGAAGATGCTGTTGCAGCAGCATTCGACGCAGGTCTTGATCCTGTGAAGGTGAACTGCGTTGTCATGAGAAATATCAACGATGACGAAATAGGGGATTTTATCAGATGGAGCTGGGAAACCGGCGTTACAGTCCGTTTCATAGAACATATGCCGTCAATGCTTTCCGATGATACATTTGTTTCAAGAGATGAGATAATAGAGAGTGCTTCCGTTCTCGGTGAAGTCGTCAGACATTACGATGAAGGCACAGCGGGTATCTACTCCTTTAAGGGCACCGGACAGACCTTTGGCATAATTGCACCATTTTCCGATCCCATGTGCAGCTCCTGCAGTAGAATAAGATTGTCAGCCCGGGGTACTCTTTACACATGTCTTGCGGAGGAAAATGGAGTATTTCTAATGGAGCCGCTGCGTTGTGATTCCGATGATGAAACTATTTCAGAGCTGGTCAGGGGAGGCGTAACGAGAAAACCTGATTCCCATGGCGGATGTGTCCGCGCGAAGATGTGGAAGATTGGCGGTTAGTTTTGAAGAAAATGTCCCATATTGATGAAAAGGGGAATGCAAGGATGGTCGATGTTTCATCAAAGAAAGCCACCGCAAGAACAGCCGTAGCCTCCGGGTGCATCAAACTCGGCAGAAACGCGTCTGCCGCCATTAATGATGATTCCGTTCCCAAGGGTGACGTATTCTCTACCGCGAGAATAGGCGCCATCACCGCGGTGAAGAGAACCTGGGAGACAATTCCACTGTGTCATCCGCTCAGAATCGGCGGAGTTGAGATAGATTTCAATAAGAATGGAGACACCGTTGAAGTCACATGTACCGTGAAGGGTGTGGAATCAACTGGATTCGAGATGGAAGCTCTCACAGGTGTTACGACCGCACTTTTGATCATCTACGATATGACGAAAGCCCTGGACAGGGGCATGGAGATCGGGGAAGTAAGGTTGATTCGGAAAAGTGGCGGAAAATCAGGAGAATATAAATGGCAAGAATAAGTGCTGTATGTTTGTCCGGGGAAAGAAAGACACGGAAGATAAAGCAGGACTCGGTACTGCTGATTGAGAACTTCGGTATTGAAGGTGATGCCCACGCCGGAAACGGCTCCCGCCAGCTTTCAATACTCTCGGAAATATCCCTTGCGAAAATGGAAACAGAAGGGACAACAACCTCACCTGGATGCTGCGGTGAGAATATCGATATCCACGGAGCTATCGAACTGCATACACTTCTTCCGGGAGTTCAGCTTAAACTAGGCGATTCTGCGGTAGTTAGGATTACTGAAATCGGGAAGGACAACTCCGACGGTCATGCTGACAACGTTATACGGGGCAACATCTTTCCAGTTGAAGGCATCTTCGTGGAAGTACTAACAGGTGGCGAAGTAAAACCGGGTGATCCAGTCGAAGTGCTTCGAAGCACCGGTTTTACAGCGGGTGTACTGACTGTAAGTGATTCAGCTTCCAGAGGCGTCTATAAGGATCTGAGCGGCCCCGCATTGATAGAATTACTTCGTAGTAACGGTTTTCTTCCGGCAAGGTATGCCATTGTTCCGGATGAGGTAACTGAAATAACAGAAAAGCTCGGAAACTGGTGCGAGGATGGTTTCCTGGATCTGCTGTTCACAACGGGCGGAACCGGATTTTCCGAAAGGGATGTTACTTCGGAAGCAACCATGACGGTATATCCCCGGAATCGTGAACACCTTTATCGCACTTTTCAAAGATACAACTCTGGTGCTTATTATCGGGCTTTTTGATCTGCTGGCCGTTGTACAGGCTGCATTTGCTGATCCAAAATGGTTGGGTTTTTCTGTGGAAGGCTACGTGTTTGT
>JAUVUL010000376.1 GCA_030600975.1 Candidatus Aegiribacteria sp. | reverse complement strand
GTCTGCATGCAGACGTTACTCTCTCCAGTATGGCTATTCTTCCCTGGGATGACATCATTCTGATCAGTTTTATCGTTTCGCGGATATCTCCCTGTTCATCTATCTCGAAATCCTCCAGCGTATCTGCATAGGTGACATTGGTTACCAGCCTTACATAGTCACCCAGGCCGATGGGGTCGTTGGTGCTTCTGACAATCTGGATGAGATTGCTGTTTCCAAGTTCCTGCCTGATCATCGAATAGATTATGTCATCCAGCCTGGACAGCGCGCCGTTCTCGGTCCTTACTCTCCTGAGGAACAGAAGGGGATTATCTATCCGCCATCTGGCGTAACAGTCTACCTGTATGTGCTTCTTGTCCTTTGTAACAACATCTGCGGGTGGATCATCGTACTCGAGAATTCTGTCATCGAATATCTCCACCTGCTGAAGGAAGGGTATCTTGAAGTAAAGCCCGGCTCCCTGGCTCAGAGCGACACCAGGAGCATTGGTATCTATCCATGCCTGAAGATCTGCCATCTCTTCGGGTGTTCTGTCACCTACTATCACGCGGATGGGGTTTCCGAGCTGGAGTATTACCGCCTGTTCCATTTCGTTTACTGTGAAAAAAGCCCCCAGCACAACCATAAGAAGGAAGAGTGCCGCTATGCCGTAAAGCATGTGCTTGATGCGTTTCATTCGCCACCTCCAACAAGGTTGTAGTGGGTCAGCGCGCCTGCGGATTCATCTACTACCGTTATCGTTGCTGCATCGAGCAGAGCTGTAAGGGTTTCAAGATGAAGCCTTGTTGCCGTTACGTAAGGACTTTTATTGTACTCCTGCGCGACCGCGGTGAACCTGAATGCCTCTCCTATCGCGCTGTTGACTCTGCCTGCGCTGTAACCCAAAGCGGCATTTACCATTGATACAGAATCCGCCAGGGCCTGGGGTATCCGCTGATTCCTGTAACTCTCAGCTTCGTTTATATAGGCCTGCATATCCTCCCTTGCGGTAGCAACGTCTTTGAAAGCAGCTGAAACCGGTAGTGGAGGCTGAACGTCCATCAGCTGAACGGCGATGACGTTCACCCCCATACGGTATTCGTCAGAAATATTCTGGATCATTTCCATTATTCGATTCTGGATTTCCAGTTTTCCGGTAGTAAGTACGGCATCTATGGCGTTGTCTCCTACGACAAGCCGTGCGCTGGCTTCCGCTATATCCCTGAGTGTACCCTCCGGGTCGCGGACATTGAAAAGGTAATCCGTAGCGTTGCTGATTCTGAATTGAATTGTTATGGCGCAGTCGATGATATTCTCGTCTCCGGTGAGCATCTGCGCCTCAGCCAGCATGTCCTTGTCATTGGTGAAGCTGATGTAGCTCGGAGGATTGTTTGAAAGGGTTCTGAAGCCTATTTCTATCCTCTGAACAATGTTCACGGGTGGCTTGTAAACCGTCTGTACAGGCCATGGCCATTTGAAGTGAAACCCCGGTTGAGTGGTAGCGGTATACCGCCCGAAAGTGAGTACTACTCCCTCCTCCTCGGGATCAACTATGTAGAAGGGACCGCCCAGAACTACCCAGAGGAACACAACCAGCACAAATGCCCCCCATTTGTAGTGACGGGAAGTCATGGTTCCGGTTCTTATTACTTTCATAAAACCTCCAAATCGCGTTTTCAGTTCAATTGACTGACCTGTTACATCTCCTTGAGCTTACGCTGTAGCGTTCTGCGTCCTATGCCCAGAAGTTCCGCAGCCTTTGTTCTGTTCCCTCCGGTAATCTCAAGGGTCTTTTTTATAGCCAGAGTTTCCAGTTCGTCAAGGGATACCGGCAGCTCCGTATGCAGCTCAAGCGTTTCCCCGGAAGGCAGATCCGCTATCTCCGAGGGCAGATCTCCTGTATCTATCACACTTCCGGATATAATCAGAAGACTTTCCATAAGGTTTCGCAACTGGCGGACGTTGCCGGGCCAGCCGAATACAACAAGGCGTTCAAGTGCTTCTGAGGTAATCTCCGGCAGGGGAAGGCTATGTTTCTCCGCGGCTTCTCTCAGAAATGACATGGCAAGCATGGGAATATCCGCCTTCCTGGACCGAAGAGGTGGCAGGTGAATTTCGATCACCTTTAACCGATAATAGAGATCTCCCCGGAACGTACCCTTCCGGACGGCCGCTTCAAGGTCACTGTTGGTGGCCGCTATCAGCCTTACATCAACCGGTCGGGGTTGATTGCTTCCAAGCCTGGTGACTACATTTTCTTCAAGGATACGAAGCAGTTTTACCTGTACGTCCGGAGAGATTTCCCCGATCTCGTCCAGAAGCAGAGTGCCGCGGGAGGCAGCCTCGAACTTCCCTTCCCTTGACCTTTCCGCTCCGGTATAGGCTCCCCTTTCATGTCCAAAGAGTTCGTCTTCAAGAAGAGTCTCGGGTATCGCGGAACAGTTGAGAGCAACAAAGTCTCCCGTTCTCCCGCTGAGGACATGTATATGTTTAGCCAGAACATCCTTGCCTGTTCCACTCTCCCCGGTTAGAAGCACTGTGACCTTCACCGGAGCAACCCTGCTGGCTTTTCTTACAACGTCACCCATGACGCGGCTTCTGTAAAGAAGAGAAGGAACGTCTTCTCTCCCCGCTGATTCGGAAGATGATCTGTTTTCGATGGATCTTATCGAAAACGAGAATGCTCTCTGAATTGCCGCCTTCAG
>JAUVUL010000233.1 GCA_030600975.1 Candidatus Aegiribacteria sp. | reverse complement strand
GGGATGGGTCTTTCTGGCGGAACATACGATTCTTTCCCCGGGGGACACACTCCTGCTAACCAACGATTTCCGGGCTGCGGAGGCCCAGTGGCCATGGAGGATGTCGGCGGGGGACTGCGCTGCGGAGGTTCTGTCCGGTACTCGGTTCCGCCTGCTGGACCCCTGCTGGAGGCAGGTGCTGGAGGTCATGGTGCCTCCGGGCGACACCACCACTCTTGCGCCCCCTGATCTTTTAATCAGCGAGATAGTCCACTCGGGGGGAGGAGCATTCCTCTCCGGTGACTGGCTGGAGATATACAACCCCACTGAAGAGCCAATCGACCTGGGTGGGTTCATCCTTGAGGACTGTGAAGGGAACCTCTCGATGATCCCCTGGGAGGGTGCGTTTGTCGAGCCGAAAGGGTTCCTGGTGCTCTGCAGGGACATCGACAGGTTCAGGCTCATCCACCCCCTGGTCTGGAACGTGGTGGAGGGGCTGGGATTCGGACTCTCCAACGACGGGGATACCGTCACTCTCAGGGACCGTTCGGGGAGGATCTTTCTGACCCTCACCTACGGGGTGGAGCCGCCGTGGCCCAGGAGCAGGGACAGGGTGCTGAGCCTGATATCTCCCTGGCTCCCTCCAAATGCCCCGGGCAGCTGGCAGGCTTCGGACCTTCCCGGGACCCCCGGAACACGGAACCCGGGATGGTTCGCATACGGCTGCTGGCTCTCGATAGTCTCTTTGTGGCCCAATCCCTCAAGCGGCATTGTGGAGTTCGAGTACAGGGCGATGGAGCCCCCCGTCGAAGCGCTGGTGTTCGACATGACGGGAAGGCTTATCGAGCGTCTTGGCGAGCTTCCACCCGGCGGAGACCGGTTCGCCTGGGATGCCCGGGAGAGCCTGCTCCCGTCCGGAGTGTATTTCCTCGTCCTCAGGTCCTGCGGCAGGATGGCCTCAAGGAGGTTCCTCCGACTTTGATATGTTCCTCCGGGTCAGGATCTCCAGCCATTTCCTCGAATCGCTGTCAATCCAATGTCCATCCTCCAGTTCGATAATCACCGGCTGAAGCAGGCATCATGGGCTCTTCAACGCAGCATTTGTAGATATAAATAAACATCAATTGATATCCAGTCATATTAGTTGAAGATATGTGGTATATCCCCTAAATGAAGTCTGATAAGTACATTATTGAGTTGAATAATACTGCGTTTGATTTATGACCTGCTATAGTCTCTGCCTGTTCAATTAAAGTCCTGGCCTGAAAACCAAGGTCTCTTATCTCATTCCTGTCTTCGCTGTATTCAGCTTTCCTCACAAGAAACTTTGCCCGCCCCGTAAGGACACCTATCTGCGCCGCGTCATCAAGCATCATATCCGATGCCCCTGCGAGAAGCGCCCCTCCGTGGGAAGCGAACCTGGCCAGCTGACCGCTGTACAGTTCCGACAGTGACCGTCCGTCAGGAACTACCGTTTCTACTCCATCTGCACGATCGACTTCCATGAATAATCCTGTAAGCATCCCACCGGCTCCCACAGCCTTAACAGCTTCAGAAACCAGCCTTGAGGAGTGCATACCACCATTACCTGCAAGATACTCGATAGCGAGCGCAATAAGCCCGTCACCGGCCAGAATTGCCAGAGTGTCGTCCCTCTCTTCAAGCAATTGCGGCAGTCTATCAAAAACTCCGGCAAAATCACTCACTTCAAGATGAACTGTTATTCCTGCTCGAAGCATGAGAGCCGTGATTGCGGCAGGCATGCCTGTATGCTCGCTGGAACCGCACCACCGGGATGAGGCACAGGCGAGAAGACTCAATTCAAGATTGTAATTATGCTCAATACAGGAATGCATGGCATTCTGAAAAGCTACGGGCATCTTCTGTGTGGATTTACTGATAACTGCATGAGCGGTATCTACAAGTTCCTGCTTGAGCTTATCCAGCACGGCTACTGCTTTTCTATTTCCGAAGTAAGCTCTACCAGTCTTTTGCCTAGTTCATCAAGTACAATGGCTTCTTCGAGAATTCCGTTATGGGCAATGCTGAAGTTACCGGTTTCCTCACTTACAACAACGGCGATAGCATCGGAAACCTCGGTTACTCCAATAGCCGCTCTGTGACGGGTTCCAAGTGCCGGTCGGGGTCTGTTCGCCCTGGATCTTCCAAAGAAGGTTTTGCGAGAAAGAGGAAGGATTGCCCTTGCTCCGACAATACGTCCATTACTTATAATGATAGCACCGTCATGAAGAACGCCAGGGGGCTGAAGCAGCGAAGCAATGACAGGAGGGTTCAGCTTGAGTTTGTCAAGCATAATGGGATCACCGTAGATGCTTTCAAGCGATTCCTCTCTTTCCATTACAAAGAGTCCTCCAAGCCGGAGCTTTCTTAAAAGAACGCAGGTTTCAACAAGGGATTCAATCTCGCTCTTCTCAATAATATCGGCATGGCCATAGGATCTTCTCAGATTCCGACCCATTGTGCCCAGCAAATCCTTTATTTCTTCATGGAAGATAACTACCACGGCTATGAATAGAATCGGTGTCAGATGCTGAAGCAGGTAGTTTATTGTAAAGAACCCCAGTTCGCCGAGAATGTTCGCGAACAGAATGATGATCATGAACATCAGGATTACAGGCATTGCAGGAGTTCTCCAGAGGTACTTCAGCAGCAATCTTACTAGTATGGCGATAATTACAATGTTTGCGAGCTGCGCAAGCCAGAAGCCGCTGATGATGGAGTGTCCCAGTGGCTGTATCATCATATTCTCTGTCCAAACTCCCTCGAAACTTTGAGAACCTGCAACGTTCCCTCAACGTCATGAACCCTCACAATATCCGCGCAGTAGGAAGATAGTGCAGTTACCGCGTGAGTACCAGCTTTAAGTGCAGAGGGTTTCTCGATTCCGGTCAACTTACCGAGAAAGCTCTTTCGAGAGTGTCCAAGAAGAACTCTGCAGCCCAGCCATTTGAATTCTGCCAGTCTGGAGATGAGCTGTATATTATCCTCCAGTCTTTTACCGAAGCCTATGCCTGGGTCAACGATAATACGTTCTCTTGAGATTCCCGATTCAACTGCTGCTGTGATTCTCTTCTGAAGGAAAATGTAGACGTCTTCCACCACATCAGTATATCCCGGGTTATCCTGCATGGTCTCAGGTTTTCCCTTCATATGCATCAGAACAACCGGGACATCCGCATTCGCTAGTACTTCCGGCATTGCCGGGTCGGACATGGCAGTTACATCGTTTATCATCTCGGCCCCCGCCGAAAGAACGGCATCCGCTACCTCCGCGCTGGCTGTATCAACGGAGATAACAGCCCTGCAGTCAGCTGAAAGCCTTTTAAGTATGGGAAGCAACCGCTCAAGCTGAACAGCAGGAGATACGGGTAGTGAACCGGGTCTGGTGGACTCCGCACCGATATCTATTATATCCGCTCCCTGACTCGTCATTAATATTGCATGTTCAACCGCTGCATCGACATCCAGAAAGTTCCCGCCATCGCTGAAAGAATCGGCGGTTACATTCAGAATACCCATTACCAGTGGGCGTCTGCTGAAATCAAGTACTTTGCCGCAAGTCAGGATCTTTTCCGGCAGGCATGGAGAATCATTCAGTGCAGCTCTGATTTCAATTGCAAGCTCCGGGAGTCCAAATGGCTGTCCGATAAGCGATTCGCACCCCCACAATAACTGTTTAGTTGTCCCAACGATCAGCGCCCTGGTCTCACTTGTTTTACATGAAACCGTCTTTCTGGATACAATGGCATCCGCTCCTCCTGACAGCATGCATTGCTTAAGAATATTCGCCGCAGTTACGGGCAATAGATCTGTGGAAAAAACGGATACTCTGCATTTCATTGAAAGCCTGTCCCAGGTAACAGGATCAGCCCCGATGAAATTCAGTTCTCTGTGCCATTGATCATCGGTGGAAATATGGAGTTTCCTGATTTTCATCAGGTTACTCTTATCGCTCTTCCGATTAGGGAAAGTGCTTCGGTCCTTGTTTCAAGTTTTTTAAGATAACCGCGCATGGCTGATGTGACTATCCTTGAATCTCGTTTCTTCACACCGCGCATGGCAAGGCACATATGCTCAGCTTCCATTACGACCATGACACCCTTAGCAGACAGTTCGGTCATTAGTCTATCCGCTATTTCGGTTGTAAGCCTTTCCTGAATTGTCGGTCTGGCCGCCATCGTTTCAACCATCTCAACAATTGATCCCAGTCCTGCTATGCGATCGTTCGCAGGGAGATAGACAACATCACACCTGCCTATATAGGGAAGAAGATGATGCTCGCACAAGGATGAAAAACTGATGTCCTTTACGATTATCATTTCGTTCTGCCCTTTACAGGACATGGTCTTGACAGGCATGATCTCCTCGGGGTT